>JAPYNU010000066.1 GCA_028283245.1 Candidatus Aldehydirespirator catecholifindens
GTCGGACCCCGACGGCAACGGCGGCTACAGACTGCTCAAAGGCCCATACGTCTCTGAAACAGCAGCCAACTGGGAATACGAGCCCTGCTTCGAGGCCTCGTAGAGGCTTTAGAGGCTTAGAGATTTCAGAGCGTGGCGACATGGGCATCCGATTCATGTCGCCACGCTCCGGGTCTTGATGAGAGCCTTTGAGACTGTTCGCCCAAGAGTTCCCTTGCACCCGCCCGACATGACCAATGCCCAAAATGACTAATGCTTGAAGTAGCAAACCTCGAAGTTGTCTACAACGACGTTGTCTTGGTGCTGCGCGGTCTGTCGCTTGACGTGCCTGACGGCAGCATCGTGGCGCTACTCGGCTGCAACGGTGCTGGCAAAACCACTGCGGTTAGAGCCGTGACAGGACTATTGGATGTGCATGAAGGCGACATCACTAAAGGCTCAGTGACCTGGAACGGCACCGACATCTCCCGCTTCAAACCGTCACACATCGTTGAGTCGGGAATAACTCAGGTGATGGAAGGACGACGAATTTTTGCAGAGCTTTCGGTTGACGAAAACCTCAACGCTGGTGGCTTCACGGTACGCAGCCGCTCCAAAAACGATGAGGCCTACCAGCGGGTCATGGAACTCTTTCCGCTGCTGAAGAGCAGGAGGCGTTCCACTGCCGGATACCTGTCAGGTGGCGAGCAGCAAATGCTGGCCATCGGGCGAGCGCTGATGGCTGACCCAGAACTCTTAATCCTTGATGAGCCTTCGTTGGGGTTAGCACCAATGTTGATCGAACAAATTCGTGACATCATCGTCGATATCAACAAGGCTGGCACCAGCGTGCTTCTAATCGAACAGAACGCAGTGATGGCTCTTTCGATAGCCCACTATGGCTATGTCATGGAGTCAGGCAAGGTGGTCATGGACGGCGAGCCCAAGAAACTGCTCGCCGACGAAGACATTCAAGAGTTCTACCTGGGGTTGCACGCGGAAGGCGATCGCAAATCGTTTCGTGAGGTCAAGCATTACAAGCGCCGCAAGCGCTGGCTGTCATGATTGACGCGAGGCCGACTGGCGTGAACGATTCGCAATCTTCGGCTGCTGAACTGCTCGAGGTCGATGAAATTTCGCTGCGCTTCGGCGGAGTTACAGCCATTGATGCGGTTTCGTTCGCGGTTCGTGCTGGCGAGCTTTACGCCATCATCGGACCGAACGGCGCTGGCAAGACCTCCATCTTCAATTCGATCTCGCAGGTTTATCGCCCCCAGGTGGGCGACATTCGCTGGCAAGGCGAATCGGTCATGGGAGTTCGTCCTGACAAAATCGCACGACTCGGAGTGGCGAGAACCTTTCAAAACATTGAACTCTTTCCGCAGATGACTGTGCTCGATAATCTTTTGACGGGCCGCCACATTCGCATGAGCAGATCATTTCTGGCTGGAGCGTTGTGGGTTGGTAGAGCCAAACGCGAAGAGATTGAGCAGCGCCGCAAAGTCGAAGACATCATCGACTTCCTTGAGATTGAAGGCTGGCGCAAGCATCCAGTGGCATTGTTGCCCTACGGCATCCAAAAACGCGTTGAGCTGGGCCGAGCTTTAGCGATGGAGCCCAAACTCTTGTTGCTTGATGAGCCTGTGGCGGGAATGAACCTTGAAGAAACCGAAGACATGGCGCGCTTTATCCTTGACATTCGCCGCGAGCTTGATGTGACGCTGCTAATGGTGGAGCATGACATGGGTTTGGTGATGGACATCGCCGACCGGGTGATGGTGCTTGACTTCGGACGCAAGATCTCCGAAGGCACTCCGTCGGAAGTTCAAAACGACCCGAACGTGATCGCCGCATATCTGGGTAGCACCGAACTTGATGTGCAGGCCACATAGTGACACAAACAGCAATCAAAGTTGCTGCAATAGCGCTGCTAGAACAACGCCGCGCCCTCACAAGCGAAGAACTCACTGAACTAGCTGCACTTGATGATTTATCAGTGCCAGCGCTGGCTGCTTTAGCTCACGAAGTGCGCTTGGCTTATGCCGGGCCCGAAGTTGAAGTGGAAGGCATCCTGTCGGCAAAGACCGGCGGCTGCAGTGAAGACTGCCACTTCTGTAGCCAGTCGGCGGCTTTTGATACGCCAGTAAAAGCCACGCCGTTCCTTGATGTAGACGAAGTTCTGGCTGCGGCGCGTGAGACAGCCGAACTCGGTGCCAGCGAGTTCTGCCTAGTGCTGGCGATCCGCGGCCCAGATCAACGCATCATGGATCGCCTAGTTGAGCTGACTGGGCTGGTAGCGGCTGAAACCGGCCTGAACGTGGCTGTGAGCGCTGGAATACTCACCCGGGATCAGGCTTTTGAACTAGCCGCAGCTGGAGTGCATCGTTACAACCACAACCTTGAGACCAGCCGGTCGTTTTTTGAGCGGGTGGTCACCACGCACAGCTTCGAGGAACGGGTCGAAACCTGCCAGCATGTGCGTGACGCTGGCATGGAATTGTGCTGTGGGGTGCTTCTGGGGATGGGCGAAACCGTTGCCCAGCGTTTGGAACTGATCGGCCAGATTCGTGAAGTGCAACCTTGTGAAGTGCCCGTTAATTTTTTGAATCCACGCCCGGGCACACCGCTTCAGATACGCAAACCCATGGGCGCACTTGAGGCGATTCGCTGGATTGCCATGTTCCGTCTGGCTTTACCGTCGGTGATACTGCGTTACGCTGGAGGCCGCGAAATCACTTTGCGTGATCTTCAAGCGCTAGGAATGACCGCTGGCATAAACGCGCTGATAATCGGCAACTATCTCACCACTTTGGGACGCTCCCCACGCCAAGACTTAGCCATGCTTGATGATCTGAGCATGCCTGTCGCCAGCCTCTCCGCTGCTATTTGAGCCTGTTCGTATGCCAGCGGCTTCGGTGACATCTGCACAACTTGACGCATTGCCAGCATCAGCAGCAAGTGTTGCACCGGCTAATTGTTCAGGTTGTGGGCGAAGCGACTGTGCAGGCTGCCTGCCCGAGTTTGATCCACCTCGCTACTGCGATCGCTGCGGAGCGTGGCTCGGCACCTCAGTGAACCCCACAGGCTGGCGCGCCGAATGCCGCCACTGCGATCATCGCAGATCAAGCTCGTAGCACTTCTACTATTTCGCCGCAGGTCTTGCAGCGATGCACTGCCCGACAGCGTGCTGGCCCGAACAGCGACTGCTCAACCAATGATTTGCTTGCACAGCACGGGCATTGCGCTGGCTGTGCCGGTGACGCGACTGCCACCGTGAAGTCGCGTGCCATCGCTTCGCGTGCTGTCTCGCTGAGCCTTGAAGTGTCCCAGGCGTGCGTGCTGCGTCGCACCTCAACACCGTTCACTCCGTGAACCTTGCGGGCTGCCTCAGCTACATCGCTGGCGATCATCTCCGCGGCGGGGCAACCGCTGAAGGTGGTTAGCAGATCAATCGTTACTTGATTGCTGCAGATCTCAAGTCCGTCAATCATGCCCATATCCACAACGCTGATCCCGGGATACTCAGGGTCGTCCACGCTTCGCAACGCTTCAATTACGTCGCTCTTATTGACAGTGGCACTCACACCCGAAACCATACATCGCTATTTCATGTGTCCCCGCTGTGGCAGAGCCTCACCAATGCCGACTAAGGTTGCGATCCAATGTCGGCCACATCTTCGACCGAGAGTGAGCGCTTGAGTTCAACAGGCCAAACTCATAGCCAAAGCGAGCCGATGTCGGCCACAACCGCGACCGTGAACCCCTCGCAGGCCCCGCCGCAAGCACGATGGATGCCGCATCCCATCGGCTGGGTTACGGTCACTCTGTTGCTTGCGGCCATCGTGGCGCATCTGTTCACCGACACCAGCTACCTGATCGGCAACTTCAGCTGGGTCTGGTGGGCATTGCTGATTGCGGGATTGGCTATATCGACCTGGCACGACGGCCTCAACCGGCTGCGCTTAGCGATTGAAGTCATTCCTAAGATCACAATCAAGCTCGCCATGATCTTGGCTTGGGGCGTTTTCTTGTTGCAGTTCTTCAATGTGATCACCCGTTACAGCAACGAATATGTGGAGCAGGACATCCTCTACGGTGAGGTTGTCAGCTTGGCCTGGCAATCGTTTGGCCTGATGTTTTTGGTGGCTATTAACGCCGGGGTTCGTAACGGTGTCAACCCTCGCATTGATTTCTGGTGGGCGAACTTCCGCAACAAAACCAAAGCCGCCCTCGACTTCGCTATGCACACGGCGCTGCTGATGCCCTTCATCTTGATGAGCGTCCGTGTTCTACAGACCTACATTGCAGCGACTCTGGGACGTCGTTACAGCGGAGAATGGCCAGCTGGCTGGCGTGTCTGGGATAGCTGGGAACAAGCGGTTGATGCGGGCGGCTTGGCAGTGGGACCAATAAAGACCATGATGCTGGTTGGATTCGTGCTGTTCGGACTACAAGTTTTGGCTGAAGTCATCAAGACTGGCTTCGTGTTGATCGGTCGTGACGACTACGGCGACATCGCTGAAGCCGATGCTCCATTGAGAATCGAATAAGTCGTGATGCTTCTGGCAGTAGAAACGATTCTGGGCATGGATGCCGGTGTCTTCTTGGCCTTGACCATGTTCGCGGTTTTCATGGTGGTGATCCTGTCGGGCTACAACGTCGCCTTCTCGTTTGCTGCTACGGCATTGTTCTTCAGTTTTTTGGGCGATCTGATGGGGGTGTTTGACCCCAACACGCTTAACACGCTTCCTGGACGCTGGTACAAGGCAATAAGTGACCCGACACTGCTGGCGGTGCCACTGTTCGTGCTGATGGGCGCGATCCTTGAACGATCGGGCATGGCCGAACGCCTTTTGAACGCTTTCGGAATGCTGATGGGTCGTCTGAGAGGTGGCGTGGCTGCGGCTGTGGTGGTGGTGGGCACTCTGCTAGCCGCAGCTACAGGCGTGGTCGCCGCAACCGTGATCGTGATGGGTTTGCTGTCGTTGCCAGCCATGGTGCGACTCGGCTACGACAACAAGCTCTCCACTGGTGCCATTATCGCTTCGGGCACGTTGGCTCAGCTCTTGCCGCCGAGCATCGTGCTGATCTTGTTAGCGCAACAGTTGAGCGTTGGCATTCTCGGACTTTTTGCCGGGGCTCTGCTGCCGGGTCTGTTGCTGAGCGGACTCTATGTGGCCTATGTGCTGATCTTGGCGTGGCTCAAGCCAGAAACCGGTCCGGCTATGCCAGTAGAGCAGCGCAAGCTCGAAGGAAACCCGTCGCCACAATCCAAGCTGTTGATAGCTGCAATCTTGGGCTTGATGGTCGGTGCTGTGGCGCTGCTAGCTCGCGCCAGCGGGATTGGTCTGTTGGACAGTGCCTGGTCGCCTCTTGTGGTGGTGCTTGTGAGCATTGTGGTATTCGCTGTGATCCTGATGCGCACTCGGATGCTGGCTGCCGAAGTGATGGTTGCCATCGTGCCAATCTTGGTGTTGATCTTCGGGGTGCTGCTGTCGATATTCGCAGGCATCGCCACCCCTTCGGAGTCGGGCGCAGTGGGCGTGTTCGGGGCGTTGGTGTTGACAGCTTTGAACTGGTTGTTCGACGATTTGTTGGTCAAGCAGGGCGCTACTCATATCAACAAAGGCTGGCGCCTCAACTGGCAGGCAGTCAAAGATGCCGCCACATCTACTACCAACGTGGTAGTGCTGGTTATGACCCTGCTGTTCTGTTCAACTTTCTTTAGCGCCATGTTCTTCCAGCTTGGCGGCTCCGATCAGACCTCTGAATGGCTCACCTCAATAGGCGGTGGCAAATGGGGGTTCGTAGTGATCGCCATGATCGCTGTGTTCTTGCTGGGCATCAACCTAGAATTCTTGGAGATCACCTTTATTGTGGTGCCGATCTTTGTGCCAGCCATGGAAGCACTCGGTTTCACAGCAGATGAGAAGATCTGGTTCGCGGTGCTGATGGCAGTCAACCTCAACATGGCTTTCATTTCTCCGCCGGTGGGGTTCTCGTTGTTCTACCTGCAAAGCGTTGCTCCCCCAGAAGTCAAGACGGCCGATATTCACAAGGGTGCCTTCCCGTTCATGGGCCTTCAGGCACTAGCTCTGGTGATTTTGGCGATCTTCCCAGGGATCACCTACACGTCCATAGACGTCTTCAAATTCGGTTGACATCTCGTGCATCGGCGGTCGTTAGGCAGCGGCTGGTTTGTTGGTGTAGACTGACACTTGCCAAAACGGTCGGCTCCGACGGTGCTGTTCGCTTGACTTTGCTTACGAGCGGCTGTTGAAGGCTCAGAACAACTGAACCTACGGAGGGGACAAGTGACCCAAGACAATTCCACCACGACTGACGAATCAGCCGTGGACATGATCCTTGATGAAGGGGACTCCTCTGGCTTGGCCAGACGAGGATTTATAAAAGGAGGGCTCGGAGTCGCAGGCTTTGCAGCCGCTTCCGCCATCCTCGCCGCCTGCGGTGACGATGACGATGACAGTGGCGACACTGCCGGTGAGACAGGCTCAACTGGTACCACCACGACTGCCGCTGCTGTCACCACCACAACCGCTGCGGCTGCCGCTGCTGAGACCACTGACACGGTGGCCGTCACCGCGCAAGGTCCCGAGATTGAGTGGGAGCTGGCCACTAGCTGGCCCACTGGTCTGGTGACTCTTTTCGGCTCGGCATCGTACTTTGCTGATCGTGTTGCCGCTCTAACCGGTGGACGTTTCAAGATCAACGCCCGTCCTGCTGGCGAGATCGTTGGCGGACTTGAAGTGCTACCCACCGTGCGTGACCGTGGTGTTCAGATGGGCCACACTGCCTCCTACTACTACGTAGGCATCAGCCCCGTGCAGCAGTTCGGTACTGCTGTGCCGTTCGGTCTCTCCCAGCGTCAGCAGAACGCCTGGCTCTATGGCACGTTCAACAACGCTGACACTCCCAGCGGTATTGACATCCTCAATGAGTTCTACGCCGAAGAGCACGGCATCATCTGCTTCCCGGCAGGTGCCACTGGCTGCCAGATGGGTGGCTGGTTCAGTCAAGAGATCAACTCCGTTGATGACTTGAACGGCCTCAAGATGCGTATCCCAGGTCTGGCCGGTCGGGTGCTTGAGAACCTCGGCGGCGAGCAGGTCACCCTGGCTGGCGGCGAGATCCTGCAGGCCATTCAGACGGGTGCCATTGACGCTGCTGAGTTTGTCGGCCCGACTGACGACTTGATCCTGGGACTCAACGACTTCGTTGGCGACCTCTACTACTACCATCCTGGTTGGTGGGAACCCGGCACCGCGCTTGAAGTGCAGATCTCGCTGGAACTGTGGAACGAACTGCCGCCGGAGTACCAGGCTGCTATTCAGAGTGCTGCTGCTGAAACCAACATGAGGACCATGGCCACCTACGACGTGCTCAACCAGGCCGACCTGCAGGTGGTGAAAGGCTTTGCTCAGATCCGCGAGTTCTCGCCTGAGCTGATGACAGCTTTCAAGACCCAAACCGAGATCGTTCTGGACGAAGTGGCTTCAGAAGATGCCGACTTTGCTCGAATTCTCGGTCCGTGGCGCGAGTTCCGCGATGGCATTGCGGAATGGCACGGCCTTGCTGAGCGTTCTTACCTGAGTCAGCAGACCCAGATCTAGAGCTAACGAGCTACCGCTCAGAGACACAACTCACACACAATCAACAGCCCTGGGGTCGAGCCAGTCGCTCGCCCTAGGGCTGTTGTGTCTTCTAGCAGGACTCGGCCATTAGTGAGAGCTAGTGAGAGCTGGCTATCAGTGAGAACTCTTGAGTTCGTGTGCCTGCCCTCTGAACAGCGCCACCAGCTCGGGTTCGTGAGATGCGCCTGCTCGGGCTGTGCGGTTGACAGTAACGTCATAACCGCCGCCTGAGCGGTTGCGGTAGCGCTCTTGGCAGATGGCGGTCAGTTCGTCACCGACCACCGCCGGTCGCACGAACTCAATAGTTGAAGCTGCTGACACGGTAAGGCGGCCGTGGCTATTGCAGGCACATTGAAAGGCCACATCCGCCAACATAAACACCACTCCGCCATGACAGGTGCCTGCACCGTTGAGCATGTCTGGGCGCACCAGCATTCGTGCGCCTGCAGTTCCCTCACCAGCATCAACTAGCTCAATACCCATTTGCTGAGCTACTTGATCTGCTTTATAGATGTTGTGTGCATGACGCAATGCGTCGTCTGTCTGGTTCATGCTTTGGGTTCTCCGACTTTTTGGCGGGGATAGATAAACGCGAACAGCACGAAGTTACAGGCATAGGCACCACCGCTCAGCAGCCAGGTGCTGCGGTAGGCGCTTAATGTTGCATCAGCACCGACTGGTTCCCCGATCAAAGTGAAAGCCACGGCTATAGCGAACGCCACCGACAGTTGAAAGAAGGTGGTGCGTCCTGCTGCGGCCATGGCGTAGCGATCCGAACCCACGGCATGCATTGTCGCCCCCACCAACTGCGAAAATCCGGTTCCCGCTGCGATTCCAAGAAGCACCGAACCTACCAGTAGCGCACCCAGCGCAGGCTGTGAAGTAAGAGTGAACAGGTACCACAGCGTTCCGCCCATTCCGCAGATTGATCCCGCGATGAGCAGTGGAGCATTCCCGATTCGGTCGGCGAGACGACCTGCTTGAGGTGCCACCAGAAACGACACAGCAGGCCCAACTGCATAAACGAGGCCAGTCTTTATCACCGACCATCCCCATAAATCCTGAATGAACACTGGCAGCGGAATCAGCAAAGCGAAAAAGCCCAGCGAGAAGAAAAGCGCGCCAAGGTTGCCGAGCGCATAACTGCGGATCCGCATAAGTGCTAGGTCAAAAAGCGGTGCCGGGTGGTGCTGGCTGCGAACCACAAAACCGATAATCATCGACGTGCCGAGTGCAAAAGTCGCGAGACTGGGTCGGCTGGCCCAGCCCCACTGCTGGCCCTGCACGATTCCGAGAATGATGGCACCCACTCCAAACGATGCCAGCGGCGCGCCGATCATGTCGACTCGACCTCGACTCGGATCACCCGGGTGGCGTGGCAGCACACGCGCACTAAGGACTAATGCCGCAGTTGCTACTGGCACGTTCACGTAGAACACGGCTCGCCAGTTGAAGATCACGATCAACAGAGCCCCCAGCGACGGTCCCACCGCTGCGGCTAAGCCTCCCATAGCGCCCCAGACCCCGATGGCGGTTTGATGTCGCCGCGGCGGGAATGCCGAAAGTAGCAGAGCCAAACCTGCGGGATATTGCATTGACCCGCCGACGGCTTGCAATGCTCGGGCTGCGATCAGCATGGCGAGGCTGTTCGACGCGCCTGCTGCGATGGAACCCAACGCAAAGATTGTCAGTCCGAGTCGAAAGATTCGTCTGTGGCCGTAGCGATCAGCAAGCCAGCCCGACCCGAGCAGCAGAGCCGCAACCACAATCGAATAGGCGCTGATCACCCATGAGAGCGCCGATGTGGTGGGGCCAGCAAAAGCGTCACGGATCTCCGGCAGCGCCAGCGCGATGACGGTCACCTCCATGGCAACCATGAACACCGCTGCCGAAACCACGGCCAGCGTCAACCAAGCCTGTCGTGGCACTTGTTGCACGTTGGTCAATCTAGGCATCACCCGACCGGAAAATCCAGGGGGATATCCAGGCGGCATGTGCGCCTGGTTTAGACCCAGGTTGCTTCCGCTTCGGCTTGCTCAGCTTCCGAAGGTGACGCTAGCGGCAGAGTCACGCACATCTCAGTGCCTTCGCCGGGCTCAGACTCCACCGTAATGTTGCCACCATGACGGCGCACGATGTCACTTGAGATTGATAGGCCCAGGCCGGTGCCTTTATTGGTTTCTTTGGTGGTGAAGAACGGATTGAAGATCTTTTCGGCCACTTCATCAGGCATGCCAGCACCGTTGTCACGGATCCGTACTTCAATGTGATCATCTGCGCGTTTTGTTGTGAGCCACAGCGTCGGCTGGAAGCGTTTGTTGCCCGATGCCTCTTCGGTGCGCCCGCGATCAGTGGTGGCGTGTCCAGCGTTGGTGACCATGTTCAAAAAGACGCGACCCAAGTCTTGAGCGATTACTTTTAACTCGCCAACATCGGGATCCAGATCTTTTTGGATATCCAACTGGAAGTCTGGATCTAGGGCTCTGGCGCTGTGGAACGACAGTTGAGCGTGCTGCTCAAGCAGTCCGTTGATGTCGGTCATTTGCCATTCACCGGAGTCACGACCCATCATTAGCATGTCTCGAACGATTCGGTCGGCGCGTTCACCGTGTGAGCGGATTCGCTCTACGTTGCCTGTCAGATCAGCGGCGATTTCGTTTACATAGTCCCTGTTAGACTCACTGAGGTTGTCGCCGATGTCGTCAAGTAGTTCTTTGAGTTCGCTAATCAGTTCTTGAGAAGATTCCGCGAAGTTCTTCACAAAATTCAAAGGATTCTTGATTTCGTGAGCGACACCAGCCGTGAGTTCACCCAAAGCCGCGAGTTTCTCACGGGTCACTATCTGGTCTTGCGCTTTCTGCAGTTCGGCCAAGACTCCTTCTAGCTGCTCTTTTTGGCTTTGTAGTTCGGCTGAGGTGTTTTCGAGCTGTTCGTTTTTGCCTTGCAGTTCTTCAGCGAGCTGTTCGACTAGGTTAAGGCGTTGCACTTCAAGAGCGTGACGCCGGAAAACTTCAAGCGTGGCAGCCATGTTGGCAACTTCGTCTCGTCCGCTTATGGATTCGGTGGCTTGCAGATCACCTCCAGCCATGCGCCGCATCCAGTCAGACAGCAAAGCAATACGTTGCACAAGAACCTTGCCGACAAAGAAATAGATGATGAACAATGCACCAACAATGCTGACACCGCTGATGGTTAGCAGCAGTGTCTGTGCCGTGCTGATGGCCTGCTCGGATGCTGAGGTAGCTTCCCTGACTCGCTCTTGGGTGGCGCGCACCACACCGTCAACCTCCGAAACGAGTGCCAGAGATATTTGAGTGTTCTGATTGAGCAACTTTTCTTGACGTTCGACGATCTCAAATTCTTGAGCAGCGAGTGCGAAAGCGTTGTTCTCGCCGAGACCTAGTTCACGCAGTCGAGCGAAGGTCGGCGCTGCTTCGTCATAGAATGCTGTGCCCTGCAATGTCAGAAGGTTCCTATCGATGCGTCCAGCGTTAGCCTCGAATCGCTCCCGCAGAGGAACCAGCAAACTCTCGTCAGTCACCACGAACGCGTTCGCCAAAAGGTCAGAGTTAGAGATAGCGTCAGCTTCTAGTTCAGAAAAGCGCCGGTATCGAAGAACTTCTTCCTCGGAGAAGTGTTCGGACCTGGCTGCGCGTGGTGTCTCAAAATCAACATAGCCTGTGAAAAGATAAAAAAGCTGATCGTCCAAAGCGGGAACCATCAACTGGGTAGCGCGAGTGCTCAACTCTGTAAGTTCGGTTCTGGTCTCATCACGCTGCTCATTGATTTGAATTGTTTCAAAGACTTGATCTTGGATCTCGGCAATGTTGGCCAACAAAATTTCGGCACCTTGACCGATTCGTGATAGTCCGCCTCCTTCATCGCTGCTGCTAGCTGCAAGGTTCGCTAGTTGTTCTTGGAAAGCGTTGATGGTGCTAGTGACTCGCTGGTTTTCCTCGAAGAGATCTAATGTCGAGGTTGCTGCTGCGAGATTCGGGGCGACGTTGGTCAAAAGCCCGCTGTACTGAGCGACCCCGAATGCAGCGACCAGTTCGGGTACGCTGCCGTCGTTGACTCGGCCCTGTGCGTTGTCAACCCGAGTGAATGAGAACCAGCCAACCAGGCTCGCAGCCAAAGTGAGCGCTACGGCCACTCCGATGGAAGCGTAGAGCTTAGTGGAGATTCGCGACCGGATTCCAGGCGGTGAGAGCATCGTCTCTCGAGCCTGCTTCATGTCCATCTCGTCGTCGTCAGCCTCTTCGGCGTGAATTGCTGTCAGATCAAAGGCCGCTGTATCGGTATTCTGGTCTTCGGTCTGCTGGTCATTAGCCTGGTTTTCGGAATGCTGCTCGTCGTCGTTATCGCCGATTTGATCTTCAGCCGGTTCGTCGGGCTGATTCCGGTCCTCGAGAGAGGAGTTCATTCAATCACCCAGATACTGGTTTCGTGAAGAGTATGCACTGGGTGATATCCGCCGTCGCTGCCAATCACGGTCAAATAAACCTCGTCGGAACCCTGATTATCGTTCTCACCGAAAGACAACTTGAAGCCGTCAATATCGATACTGCCGATTTCCACCAGTTTGTCAAGCAGACATGTTCTATCAAGTTCGGCGGCATCGCATTGCTGCAATGCTTCGATCGCCATGCGCCCGGCCAGATAGCCTTCAAGCGATACAAAACCAGGGTCCGCCAGAGGATCATGGAACTGAAGCGCAGTCAGATAAGCCTTGATCACAGGCTGTGTATCGTCTTCCGGAAAAGGAACTACCTGGGTGACTATAACGCCAGCGCCTCCAGTTCCCAGTTCTTGCGCTAGCGCATTGCTGCCTACAAACGAAACCGTCATGAAGATTGGGTTGCTGTCAATGAGGCGAGACCACTGGATCAGCCTCGCCACCGGTTCGTAGGCACCAATGATAATCACCGCTTCGGGATCACCCTGATTCACATCAATTAGAGCGGTTTTTACGGCAGTGGTATTGCGGGGATATATCCCAATTGATGCCAGCGTCATGTCGCGCCGGTCAAGCGCTGCTGTCACCCCGCGGAATCCGGCCCGACCGAAAGAGTCATTCTGGTATACGACGCTTATCCGTTCTATGCCTAGATCATCCGTCAAACGGGCCACCATCTCCTCGGTCTCTTGCCCGTATGAGGCACGCAGGTTGATGATGTTGTCCCATTCTGCGTCACGCAGAAAAGCGGCACCAGTGAACGGCGCAACGTAGGGGACTCCAGCTGCCCGTGCGATCGGCGTAGCAGCTAACGAGGTCGGTGTGCCTACAGCACCGATCAAGGCGAACACCTGCTCGTTTTCGATGAGGTGACGGGTTTTGACGATTGCATCCTCGGGTTCGTATGCGTCGTCAAGGGTCTGCAGTTCCAGCATGCGGCCGTGTACGCCGCCGTTGCGGTTGACTTCCTTGAACGCAGCTTCGATCCCGAGGCGCATGTTTATGCCCAACTCGCTTGCTGGTCCGCTGAGAGCAGCTGACTGCCCGAACAGAATCGCCTGATCGCTGATGCCTGTAGTGGGCGACATCACTATTTCTGAGACATCTTGGCTAGCTGATGACTCCACTGTTTCGCCTTGCCATGCGAAAGCTCTATAGTTACGCGTCGCTAGGTCAACAACTTCGCTAACTCCAGAACCCTCCTCGCTTGAGGTGTCGTCGCTGCTTGAGCAGCCAACGGCTAGCAGTGCGATCGCAGCAACCATCCATAGGAACACCGAGCGTGCCCGGCAGGGTTGCAGACGTTGGATCATCAAGGCTTGTGAGCGACGACTCGGAGACGATTTTTGCCCGCCGTCCTTGAATATTGCACGTCGTCCATCAAGGTTTTTGTGTAATGAACCCCTAAACCACCGATGTCTCGGTCCTCAATCGGAGAGGTCAGATCCGGCTCGGGAGCATCGGTCAAAGGGTTGAACGGTATTCCATCGTCGATTACCTCAAAGATGATCTTATTAGGATGGGTGGTCAACTCTACCGAAACGTCGTTCGGTCTGTCAGGACATGAGTAGTCAATCACGTTCTGGGATAGTTCGTCGACCACGAGCGCTGCCTTGAAGATCAGTTCGTCTGGCCAACCATCTTTTTCGCCTAAGGCTTCTACAGCCTCAACCAACTCATGCAGATGCTCGTATGTGGTGTTCTCAACTTGGCTGTTGTTGATGATCTTCAAGAAAAGCATCGCAGCGCCCCTTGTGAAAGATCAGTTCTCGCGACGCACCACAAGACACGTAGTGTCGTCAAATTGTGGCACGTCGCCAGCGAATTCGTTGACGAGACTGATAACTCTCTTACCAGCATCTTCGGCATCGTTTGGTGGTTTAGCGACAAACGCTTCAAGCAGTCGGTCTAACCCGAGTTGCTCTTCTTCGGCATTGATCGCTTCGGTGACACCGTCGGTGTAGAGCACGATGGTGTCACCTGGCTGCAACTCATAGGTAAGATGCCCGAATTCAAAGTCGGGCATCACGCCTAGAGCTAAACCTTCTGTCGCTGGAAGTCGCGAACTGCTGCCGTCTGCATGTATCACCACGGGAGGATCATGCCCGCCACTGGCGTAGCTGAACACGTTCGTCTTGGGATCGTAGACAGCGTAAATCATGGTCACGAACATGCAGGCATCGTTGTCTTCGTTCAAGACGTTGTTCACTTCTGAGAGGGCAGCCCCAGGAGTATCGGCCCGGATTGCCGCACTTTTTAACAGCGTGCGGCTTGACATCATGAACAAAGCCGCGGGTACGCCTTTGCCGGATACGTCAGCTATAGCTAGACCGACTTGATCGTCTTGAAGGCCTATGACATCAAAAAAGTCGCCTCCCACGTTGCGTGCTGGCTGCATCGTGCCGAACAATCGATAGTCGGAGTTTCGTGCGAACTGGTTTGGCAGGATTGACTGCTGCATCATGCTTGCGACATTGAGTTCATTCTGCAACACAACCAGTTTGTCGCGGGCGCTTAGAGCATCTTTCCATTCAGCGATGTGTTTCAAGGTTCGATCTATGGTGAATTTCAGGTCATCAAAATCCACGGGCTTGGTTACAAAATCAAACGCCCCACGGTTCATGGCGATACGAATATTTTTCATGTCGCCATACGCCGAAATGATGACGGCCCTAATATCGGGTGCCACATCAGGGATTCGTTGCAGCAGGGTCAGACCGTCCATCTTGGGCATGTTGATGTCGGACAAGACCATGTCAATGCCCTTGTCTTCGTCAAGCGCTTGCAGCGCCTCCACGCCGTCATGAGCAAAAACGAACTCATACTGGCCGGTGCGGATATAGCGTCGCATTCGCTGCAACATGAGTGGTTCTAGATCTGGCTCGTCGTCAACTACCAGAATCTTGTGCTTTTGCTGTTGCTCGGTGTCTGTCATAAGAGCTTTTGTGGCAGGGCGGTCTAGCGATAGTGCGGCTTAGGCGGCAACTGCGGCAACCGCTTCGGCTTGCGATTCGTGAATCGCAATGATCTTGTCGAAGCCGCTGATCTTGAAGATCTCACTAACTGCGTCGCTCATTGAGCACAACGCAAATTTTACTTGCTTACCTTTCAAGGATTTTGCTAGTAGTAGGACTACTCTCATTCCTGCGCTGCTGATGTAGGCTAATTCAGCAAAATCAACCACGACGGCTTGGTCGTCGGCAGTGATCGCACCTTCGATACCAGAATGAAATTCGCGAGAGTTGGAACTGTCAACTCGGCCGGCGGCTTTGATGACGATAGTTTCTCCGTGTCTCTCGGTGCTGATCTCCATCTCGACGCTCCTCAGTGAAGATTGCTTGTGGGCAGAAAGTAACTTGTGGGCATTGTGATCATAGCTCTCTGATCTTATCGCTCCGACGTGGTGACGCGACTATGCGTCGGTGCTGACCTTGACTCGACGACGATACAAGCGAAGCACTCTCTCGGTGTAACCGTTGGGTTCGTTACGAGCTGTGAAAACCAGCTTTGAAGCCGCCTGAAACGCCATGTTGGAGTCGAAGTTTGGTGCCATGGGCACATAGGCGCTGTCACCACTGTTCTGCTGATCCACTAAGTTGGCCATACGTTGCATAGTGCGGCTCACCTGCTCTTTTGACACCAGCCCGTGATGCAGCCAGTTGGCTACATGCTGGCTAGAGATGCGCAACGTCGCTAAGTCTTCCATCAAGCCGAGACCACTGATGTCCGCCACCGTGGAGCAACCCACCCCTTGACCCACCCAACGAACCAGATAGCCGAGGATTCCTTGAATGTTGTTGTCAAGCTCGCGCTGAATCTCGCTGGGGCTAAGTTCCCTGTCAGTTGCCAGAATTGGAATGTGGAGCATGTCTGTCGCTGGCTTTGGCGGCCTGTTTGCCAGGCCAGCTTGTCTCGCAGCCACATCCACAACGAAATAGTGCATGGCATGCAAAGTGGCGGCAGTAGGTGAAGGCACCCAGGCAGTGCTGCCACCTGCCAGCGGATGCGCGATCTTGGTTTTGAGCATTTCGGCCATTTCGCTGGGCATGGTCCACATGCCTTTGCCGATCTGGGCGCGTCCACCGATCCCGCACGCCAAGCCGACGTCAACATTGGAGTCTTCGTATGCGTTCAGCCAAGTAGTGGATTTCATCTCGTTCTTCGGCAGCACCGGCCCGGCTTCCATGTCGGTGTGGATCTCGTCGCCGGTGCGATCCAGAAAGCCAGTGTTGATGAACACAACCCGCCGGCTCGCCTCATGCAGGCATTCCTTGAGCGCCAGAGAGGTTCGTCGCTCTTCGTCCATGATCCCCATTTTGATGGTGTCAGGGACAAGGCCGAACGCTGCCTCTACCCGGCTGAACAGATCACAGGCCAGCGCTACCTCGTTAGGCCCGTGCATCTTGGGCTTCACCAGATAGACCGAACCGGCAGGCGAGTTGCGAATTTGCTGGTCATTCAGGCGACCGTTTCCTTGCAGATCGCTGAGTGCGCAGAGGGTGGTCACCATGGCATCGATCATGGTTTCATAGACCGGCTCGTCGTTGAGCGTCACCATGTCGGTCATCAGATGCGGCCCCACGTTGCGTGCCAGCATCAACGCACGACCGCTCAGCGTGAGCGCCTCGCCAGAGGGTGCAGTGAAGCTGCGATCCGGGTTCAGCGATCGATTCACGGTTTGGTGCCCACGCTGAAAGGTTGCTTGAAGCGTGCCGCGCATTAGCCCTAGCCAGTTGCGGTAGACAGCCACCTTGTCTTCTGCGTCCACCGCCGATACCGAATCCTCGAAATCCATGATGGCTGTGACGGCCGACTCAATCTTGATGTCACAGATGTCGGCATGGTCACGGCGTCCCACAGGATGGTCAGGATCAAAGCACAGTTCGCAGTGCAGTCCATGTTTGCGCAGCAGCAGCGAACTTGGCTGGTCAACCTCGCCGCTGTAGCCGACGAATTGTTCGGGATTCAGCAGGCGGCTGAAGGTGCCGTCACCGCTTTGGGCGCAAAGACTTGCGTTCTGTACCCAGTAGCGGGTGACAGTGGCGTGACTGGCCATGTCCAAAGCGAAATGAGCGTCTAAGAATTCGCGTCCAGCTGCGATCACCCGATCACCCCTGATCGGGTTATACGAGCTGCCGGGGGCGCAACCGTCGATTTCGGGCAGGACATCTGTTCCGTAGAAGGCGTCATACAGGCTGCCCCAGCGAGCGTTGGCTGCGTTCAAGGCGTAGCGAGCATTGTCAACAGGTACCACGAGTTGCGGTCCGGCTACTTCGGCGATCTCGCAATCAACGTTGGCTGTGGTTACAGTTACGTTGTCGTCGTAGCGACGCAGATACCCGATGTCGTAGAGAAAGGCGCTGTAGGCCTCTGGGTCATGGGGCCGACCGGCGGCGCGAGCCGCGCGATGCCAGTCGTCGATTCTGGTCTGGAGGTCGTCTCGCTCTGCTAAAAGAGCTGCGTTGCGTGGACCCAAGTCGTCAAGAATTGATTCCAGTGCCGCCCAGAATTTGCCAGCTTCAACCCCGGTTTGTGCCACAGCCTCGTCGGCAATGAACTCATGAAGTTGCGGATCGACGTTAAGTCTTCCAATACGCATGTTGATAGCCAATCACACTCTTTTCCTCAACGACAAATTCACATCGCCACAGCATGCATTCACATCGGCACAGCATGTGTTCACATCGGCACAGGATGCATTCACATCGGCACAGCATGCATTCACATCGGCACAGCATGCATTCACGTCGGCACAGGATGCATTCACATCGGCACAGTATGCGCTTGTCGGTTTGATGGTCTGCATGCTCGGCGGATGCCGACAGCGATGTCGGGTGTTACGACTAGACGGTGTCCAACAGAACAGTTAGCTGCTTGGCTGTGCAGCCGCTGCGATAGCCGCTACTTCAGTCAGCATCTCGCTATTGGCGGTTAACCCTGGTGAGATGATGTTTACGAAGAAAGCATCTAGCTGATGCGCTGAGATCATCTGCCGGAGTTGGTCGCGGCACTGATCTGGCGTGCCTGCAATCTGGTATTCGGCGATTAGCTCGTCAGTGACCAGTTGTCCAACAGCTTCAGGCCCGCCTTGGGCGAAAGCCTGCTTCAGTTGAGCGATCTCGTCTTCGTTTAGTCCCAGGTTTTTGAGTATCCGCGGCGGGCTGTCCATGATTGCGTAGCCGTAGAGATGCTTGGCCTCTTCGATCATCTCGGGCCTATAGGCGAGCCGATCCAAGTAGACCCGTGTCATTGGTGCCGCACCTTCTTGGACTGTTTTGCTGGCACGGGCATCTTCAGCAATGCTGATGGCATCTTCAAGATCGGATTTCACCATCAGCACTAGGCCGTCGGCTTCGGTGCCAGCCAATCCCAACATCTTTTCTCCTCGGGCAGCTATCCAAATCGGAATCGCATGAGCGCCCATGGCGAGTTGTGCATCCTGAAGACAGAGTTTGCGGCCTTGCCAGGTCACTGATTCTCCTGACCACAACATGCGCAGCGTTGAGATGGTGTCAGCGAGCAGCGTTAGGGGAGCGGAACGCTCAAGACCCATGGGATGCAGCACCATAGTGCCGCCTGCCACCAGAGTCACAAAGGCTCGCCCGCCGCTCATCTCGTTGATGGTGGCGAGGGCTGCGGCAGTGGCGGCTGGGTGGCGTGTGTAGGGATTGGTGACTGCCCCGAGACGGATCGTGTCAGTCTGGAGCGCTGCTGCTCCGAGCAGTGCATACACATCAAGCATCAAGCCCTCGTCGGCGATCATGCAGTGCGAATAGCCGAGTCGCTCGGCACAGACAATGGTGTCAATCAGTTCTGTTGAACCCATTGTCGGCACGATCTGCAGCCCCAGCGCAAGAGAAGTCGCACCACTATGGACTTTTTCGGTTGAGCCGTTAGGCGACCCTTCGCTGCTCATCAACTGGCACGCTAGTGGGTAGCGGCCGCCGCCAGCTGCGTCCGGCGACTTTCTGTCAAAAAGACACCGCAGAGGTGGATTTCCGACTGAAGTTCGCAGTGCTCACAGTCTCACGGGTTGCTATCGGTTGAAGAAAGAGGTGTTCAGCACTTCGTGGTTGATCCGCCCCGCGCTGAACGTCCGTCCGCTAGAGAGGTTGGTGAGATGGATCTCAGCAGGCGAATGCAGCTCAATGGGAATCTCGTAGAAATCTCGCCCGGCATCTTCGTAGATGTCGATGAACGGTCTGCCATAGGCCGGGCAGGCTTCCGACACCACTCGATCAACGATCTCGGCGCACTGGATGTCGTCGCCGTCGACGGTGATGTTGGCGATGCCGCCGTAGAGCAGGCTGTCGTTGATGCGTCCCATTGAGATCAGGTCGTCGTCCACCAGCGGCGGAATCACTCCTAGTCCGTAGGCGTAGCGCAGGCCTCGCAGATCCATGCCCTCCTCAGCCAGCCGGTGAATGGACTGCTCCACAATGCGTGCCGCTACTTGCACTGCGGTCACTAGGCTGCGATTGGGCGCAAACAGCACATAAAGATCGCTGGGATTAACCCTGCACGCTGAGGCAATCATGTCGGCCATTTCAACCGATACCGGCTCGGAGGTCTGAATGGCTACCACCGATTCGTGATGCTCATCGCGATAGTCGATCCACTCGAAGTAGTGATCCAGACTGTCACGGTTCAAGGCCCGTCCCGGCCCGGCCAAGATGGCGGCGTGCTCGGTTCCAGGGGCTTGCAGCCGCCAGCCAGCTATCTGTGATGCCACGCAGGCCTCGATGGGATGATCGATCATTACTCGCACTGCGGTAAGCATCCGTCCGCTCAGATCGAACGGCTCATAGCTGACTATTCCAAGACCGCCAAGGCTCGCCAGCGTGTATAGCTGCCCGGCGCGCCATCCTCCGACGGCTTGTAACCCCATGTCAACAACGGTGGTGCCGTTTTCGAGTCGCTCCACGGTGACACCCAACGCATCAGCTTCTTGGAGGATCACTCGCACCGTTTTCATTGCTTCACGGTTGACGCTGATCATCGCCTGCTCCTCGGGACTTGTCGGTGATTTTTGGGCTGCTGAATGTCTGCTTGATAGCTGCTTGTGGCTTTAGGAAGATGCCATTGCCTGCACGGCTCAGGCTGGTTTCGATTCCGCTGCGCCGAGAGCGCCGTCCACGCCGATAACAGCACCGTTGAGATAGCTCGCCTCAGGCGATGCCGCAAAGATGATAGCCGCAGCGATCTCCTCGGGTCGTCCGAAGCGACCCTCAGGAATGTGACGGACGATGGCCGACTGCACAGCAGGGTCTGGCATCCCCGCCAACAGAGCTTCAGTTGCTATCAAACCGGGGGCAACAGCATTTACCCGCACTCCTTTTGGGCCAAGCTCAAGTGCCATAGCTCGCGTTAATCCCTCCACAGCACCCTTGGAGGCGATGTATGCACAGCGGTTGGGCACACCCAGCCTCGCCAGAATCGAGCTGAGGTTGACGATGGCACCGCGTCCACGCTCCACCATGCCTTCAGCTACCAGGCTGCTGAGCTGAAACAGCCCCCGCACGTTGGCGTTCCACACTGCGTCGAAAGCGTCCAAGGTTAGATCGAACATCGCTGAGCGATCGATCATTGCGGCGTTGTTCACCAGCACTGACACCGGCCCAAGCGAGTCCTGCACCTGCTGTGCTAACCGGACAACATCGTCGCTTCGTGCAATGTCAGCCTGGAACACTTCAGCTGTTCCACCGGCGTCGGTCACAGCAGCAGCAACACCGGCTGCGCCTTCAGCGTCGCTGCGATAGTTGATGGCAACTCGAGCGCCTTCAGCCGCGAACTGCGCTGCCGCGGCTGCACCGATACCTCGCGATGATCCTGTCACCAGCACCGTGTCGCCCACGAAGCGACCTGTCTGCATGATTCTTAAGCTCCTGAGATGGCGTCAGCTTCGGCTTCGTTGTCGGCGATCACGGCCAGCACTGTGCCCACATCAACTGTCTCGTCTTCGTCTACCAAGATCTGGGCGATCACCCCGCTGCAGGGCGCTTCTAGCTCGTTTTCGACTTTTTCGGTCTCGACTTCAGCAAGCATCTCGCCAGCGACCACATGGTCACCTTCATCAACATGCCAAGCAACAACCGTGCCGTCTTCCATTGTCAGGCCCCATTTGGGCAGGATTACATCTGTTGCCATACTTATTTTCCTCCGCTGTGTGCAGTTCTGTTTTGTGTGCAGTTCTGTTTAATGTGGCTTTGCCATTAATGTGACCATGTCAGTATTGGGCTGCAATAGCTATGGCGGCACTGACGGCTGCTTCGTCAGGCAACACCACCTCTTCTAGCGGCACCGAAAACGGGATCGGCGTGTCAAGGCCGTCCACTCGCACTACCGGCCCGCTCAGCTCACTGAAGCATTCTTCGCTAATCCGAGCACTCAACTCCGAGCCGAGCCCTCCGATCTTGGGTGCCTCATTGGCCACCACCACTCGGCCAGTCTTGGCTGCTGAGGACAGCACCGTGTCTGCGTCATACGGCCGGATTGTGCGCAGGTCAACCACCTCCACCGAAACGCCTTGCTCAGAAGCTTTTTCGGCGGCTGCTAACGCCATCGGCACCATGCGCATAGACGCCACCACAGTCACGTCGCTGCCTTCACGAGCCACTGCGGCAGTTCCCAGCGGTGTGGTGTAATAGTCAGGCGGCACCTCTGCACGGCTGCGATAAAGGGCTTTGTGCTCCAAGAAAAGCACCGGATCGTCGCTGTCTATTGATGCTAGAAGCAGACCTTTGGCATCAACCGGGTTTGACGGAGCCACGATGACAATGCCGGGCACGTTCAGGAACCAGCCTTCCACGCTCTGCGAGTGGTGAGGCCCACCACCGAATCCGCCACCGCAGGCAGTGCGGATCACTAGCGGAGCGGTGAACTGCCCGTCAAACATGTAGTGCATCTTGGCGACGTTGTTGACGATCTGGTCGTAGCACTCGCCGAGGAAGTCGGCAAACATGATCTCCGCAACCGGACGCATTCCGACCATCGCCGCGCCTGCACAAGTGCCGATGATTGCCGCTTCTGACAGCGGCGTGTCACGCACTCGCTCGCCACCGTATTTGTTGAACAGGCCTTTGGTAACGCCGAAGTCGCCGCCCATCTCGGCGATGTCCTCACCGATGACGAACATTTCATCGTGCTTGGCCATCGCCAAGTCAAGAGCGTTGTTCAAGGCTTGAGTGAAGCTGGTTTTGCGAACCTTGTCGCTCTGGCGGGGCTTGCGCTCGCGTCTGGCGGGTTTTGCCGGAACTGTGTCTGTATCAGTCATCGTGTGGCGACCTCCCAGCCAACATAAACATCGGCTGTGGCTTTAGCTGGATCAGGCGAGGGGCTCTCCATGGCGAAGCTGATCCACTCTTCGATTAATTCTTTGACTTCTTGTTCAACGGTGTAAAGCTCTGACTGACTCACGCCACGTTCAGCCAGTGCCTCTGTGGCCAGCATGATCGGATCATGGTCTTCGCGCCAGTATTTGACTTCTGCCTCGGGTCGGAACTCCCCGGCGAAGATCCCCTGCCATCGCCAAGTCTTGAATTCCAGGAAATACGGGCCTTTCCCAGAGCGGATGTGTTCGACCGCTTCGCCCACCTCTTCGGCGGCTTCGATGACGTGATTACCGTCAAGTTGGCGTGTGGGGATGCCGTAACCCTTCACCATGTCGACGATGTCGGCTGAAGCGTGCCCTTCACCTACCGGCATAGAGATGGCGTAGCCGTTGTTGACGCAGGCGTAAAGCACCGGCAGATCCCAGATGGCCGCCATGTTGAGGCTCTCATGGAACTCTCCGCGTCCGACTGTGCCGTCACCAATGATGGCGCAGGCAACGTTCGGTTGACTGCGGATCTTGGCGGCTAGCGCCACCCCGAGCACGGTGGCCATGTAAGAGCCCTCAACGGCATTGTCACCGAAGTTGCCTACATTGGGATCAGCCGAATGCAGGCTGCCGCCTTTGCCGCTGCAGACACCGGTGGCTTTGCCGAAGAGTTCCGCCATGATCCGTTCGCCGTCGCCGCCATAGCGGTGCTGAGCTAGGGCGTTGATGCCGTGGCAGCGATGATCGGGAAAAAATGTGTCGCTAGCCTTGAGGTGATGCGCGAGTGCCGCCTGGGTGGCTTCCTGCCCGAGACCGGTATGAAGCATCCCCGGCACGTTGCCCTTCTCAAACTCCCGCTCCAAGCCCTGTTCAAAGGCTCGTATCAGCCACATGTCGCGGTAAAGGCCAATCAACGTGGGCGTGTCCAAGTCTCAGCTCCTGTCTCTGCGTCTGTGAAGCACCGATGGACATTACACACTGCGCTGCGCGCGACCACCTTTGAGTGACTAATCAAGCCGCAGCCTCGTCGAATGCGAGACTCGGTCCGGGTGACCTTTGCAGCGTCGGAACACGCGTCAGGTTCTCAGCGTTCAGGTTCTTCGTATGCGAGAGCTGCGGCGAAGTCGTCGGTGCCGAGTTTGTGGATTCTCCAGATGATCTCAGGTGCCTGCGGTACTTGGAGTCGGCTGCACTGTGCGCCAGCGCGCATGCTTTGAGGAATCTCGAAGTTGGACACACCCCATGACAAGCCTGCCCCGTAAGCCTTGCTGACAGCTTCTTTCAGAGTCCACAAATCAAGGAACAAGTCCAACTTGCG
This sequence comes from Candidatus Aldehydirespirator catecholifindens, assembly GCA_028283245.1. Classification (GTDB taxonomy): domain Bacteria; phylum Actinomycetota; class Acidimicrobiia; order Acidimicrobiales; family Aldehydirespiratoraceae; genus Aldehydirespirator; species Aldehydirespirator catecholifindens. The sequence goes on from JAPYNU010000066.1 coordinate 23,724, forward strand.
TTGCTCGGCGGCGGCAGCCAGCTCCGCTTGTTCAGCGGATCCGAGCACCCGACAAGCGAGAGCATCAATATCGCGTCGCGGGATTGTCCGTTCTTCAACATCGACACCGATACGGCCGTAATCCGCCAAAGCAATCAGGCCGTGACGGCCGCTGTGGCTGACGTTGAAAGAAATGGGTGCCGGACAGCCTTTGACCACAGCAGAGGGCTTTCCGTGGTCGCCAGCCACGATGCTGAGACGGTCGTTGGTGCTGTCAAGAGCGTCGCACAACACCGATCGAAGTGCAGCCCGACACAGCATGTAACGCCGTTGAGCATCGCGGTGGCGCATCTGGCGTGCTCTGCGACGCTCGTCACTGTCAAGCCATGCCTGAGCCTCCCGCTCGTTGGGCCCGTTCGGCGACAAGTCAATATGAATCACTGTTACGTCGTTGAGTTGCTTGAACGGTCTCCACCACTGCCTCGCCTCGCCGTAGCCCGCCGTCGTAGATGACAGTCGCTGGCTTTGCGCGCGTTGCGCTCGATTCGTCATCAATACAAGTATTGCGCTGTTGAAGCACTCGCCGCGAGCCGCGTGAAGACCCCCAATGAAGCTGACTCAATCCGCAATGAAGCCGCATTTGGTGTCGGTTGTGTGAGACTTGAACTCCTGTGACCTTGAAGCGCCGCATTCTGACCGTTGCCATAGTGGCGGCGGCATTGTCGTTGCTGGGCGGACTCTCGCCGACCGCACCCGCTTCGGCTCAGAGTCCCGCCGAAGGCCAGTGGCGTGAGCAGCTGATCGGTGAGTTCGTTGCAGCGATCTCGGGTCGTGGCGCGCCCGATGATGTGTGTTTGAGCCTCTACCTCAACGGCAAGTCGATTTATAACTCTGGCGGTGCTGCGAGCTTCACTCCGGCTTCGCTGATGAAGCTTGCCACTGCGACGGTTGCGCTCAAGTTGATGGGACCCGACGCGACCTACACCACAGAGGTTGTAGTTGATGCCGGCGCTCTTAAGACTGTGAGCGGCGGGGTGCTGCAAGGCGATCTTTATCTGATCGGCGGGGGCGATCCCACTCTGGCGACTCTCAGCTATGCAGCCACTGTCGGAATCCCGCAACCTTACACCGATGTCAACGATCTAGCGGATGCGGTGATGGCCGCACTGCGGGCTCGCGGAATAAGCGTGATCAACGGATCGGTTGTGGGTGATGAGTCTCGCTATCCCGAGTCCGAACGCGACTACGTGGGACACACCGTTGACGGCACGCCGGTCTGGAAGGCTTCCTACCGGGATACCAATCTGTCGGGGCCGCTGTCGGCTTTGATGATCAACGACGGCTATCACCCTCACCGCCGCAGCCGTCGTAGTCATGTTCGCCCTGTTGATGTGGCTCGAGCGGCTGCGGCGGAGTTTGATGATTTGCTTGAAGAGCGCGGGCTAGTGATCCGACGCTCGCCTCGCTCACAGACTGCCCCAGCAGCCGCCGACCGAGCCTCTCTCGCCAGCCTCAAGTCGATTCCGATGTCACAGATCGTCAAGCGGATACTCACCAGCTCAAACAACACCACTTCAGAGATGGTGTTCAAAGAGATCGGTTACCGCATCGGCGGTTCGACGCGCGCCGAGGCTGCCACTGCAGCAACTGCGATCCTGCGCGGCATGGTCGGTGATGCTGCAGCCTCGTTGCGATGGGTTGACGGCTCGGGGCTTTCGACTCTCAACAAGATGAGCTGTGATCTGGCGGTTCGGCTGATTACCGAAGCGAGTGTCGATTCTGTGCTGTTGGAGGCGCTGGCGGTGGCAGGCGAGACCGGGACGTTGCGCTACTGCGGCCCGGCACCAGCGACAAACTCAAATCCTCGCAACACGGTGAGAGCCAAGACAGGCGCACTTAACAACACCGATGCTCTTGCGGGCATTGCGCTAGCACCCAACGGCGATGTGGTTGCTTTCGCCATGATTGCTAGCGAAGATCTAATAATCCTGCGAGGTTCGTGCAATCCGCAGCGACGCGCTCTCATATCCGCCGCGGCTAACTACAACTACGGCATGCCTCAATCGTCTGGCAACGATTCGAGCACCGACCCATCCAAGGATTCAACTCCCGACCCGACCGCAGGTTCAGCCCTACTACCGATGCTGCCTGCGCCTTCTGTAACGGATTTCCTTAACTCTGCTGCTGATGAAGCGGCTGCGGGTGTGCATCAGCCCGCCGTGCGCGAACTCGTGGAAGCCGGAGTTGCGCTGGCGTGCGACGACGAACTGCGACTCTTTTGCCCCGATATGCCGATCCCTCGAGCGGAGGTGGCTTGGTATCTCGCACAGCAGTTGCAACTGCAAGCCGCTGCATCCGTCGACCGTTTCAGCGATGTCGCAGCAGATCATCCCTTCGCAGCACCGGTAGCAGCGCTGGCTAATGCGGGCGTGACTCAGGGTTGTGGCAGTGGTGAACGCTTTTGTCCCGAGCAGCCGCTGACACGCGCTCAGATGGCCTCATTCTTGGTGCGAGCATTTGACCTTTCGCTTGACCTGCCGATTGATCCGGCCACGGGCAGCGACGGCGAACCCGAAGGCGAGAGTTTCAGTGACGTGTCTCCTGCCAGTCCTCACGCAGCAGCGATCACAGCGCTGGCTCATGCGGGGATTACCAAGGGTTGCGAGTCTTCAACTGCGAAGTTCTGTCCAGACCGTCTCATTACCAGGGCAGAATTCGCAACCTTCCTCAGCCGCGCCCAAATCCGCTGACTCGGGATTTTTGAATCGGACTTCTGAATCGGGACTCAGCAGCGTATGGGTGCTCTCCGCCGCTTCCTTCGGTGGATGCTGCAGCCTCGTAACCTGACACAATGTTGCGGCCCAGATTTATATCCAGATCTATAACTGAAGCCTGAGCTTGAGTCGAATGTCTACGTCGACGTTGCCGCACCGATTCCGTGGTGACTTGTTCCCATATCAGGTGCTTCTAGGTGTCACCGCAGGAGCTATTGGAGGCATTGTTACTGTGCTCGGTGAGCTGCGTGACGCTCTCGGCTTCAGCAGCACTGGGATCGGTGTCATGGTCGCTGCAGGTTTTACGGCTGCGTTCATAGCCCAGGTCACCTTGGCCAGGCTTGCCGACACTGGCCGCTCTCGGATGTTGGCCACTCTTGGCATCGCTTTGAGTGCCACGGCATTGCTGCTGATGGTTTTTGCTGAGTCCCTTGAGCTTTGGGTGTTAAGCAGAATCGTTCTGGGATTCGCTGGTGGTTTGCTGCTTCCGGCAGTGCGCCGTGCCGCCTCCGTCTATGAGCCGAGCCGTGCTGGTGAGAACCTCGGGCGTATGGTCGTAGCCGAAACCGTAGGATTTATTTGCGGCCCGGTGCTTACTGCGGGGTTGGTGTGGCTCGGCGGGATCCGAGCGCCCTTTGTGGTGTTTGCTGTGGCCATGATGTTGTTTATTCCGATGGCGACACGTCTTCCGCCTGACCGGGGCCCGCTTGACGAGATCCGCAGAGCCACATCGTTTGACTTGCTACGGATCCGTCGCCTTCAAGGGGCACTAACAATGATCGGCGGCTATTTCATAGTGGTCGGTGCCTGGGAAGCTGTGCTGCCTGTGATGTTTGCTGATCGTGGCGCAGGTGCGACGGCCACCGGTCTCGCTTTTACTTTGGTTGCGCTGCCGATCATTTTTGTTGGTGCTCGAGCCGGGCGACTAGCTGATCAAGTAGGGCCGGTGAGGGTAGCGATGTCGGGACTGATCTCGGTGGGCTGCTTGAGCATGACCTACGGTGTGCTGCCTGGCGTGATCTCAATCGTGGCGGTGGTGGTGCTAGCGGGTTTCGGCGATGGGATCGGATACACCGCAGCACAAGCATTAGTTGCTCGATCAGTGTCTGAGCACCGCCAGGCCGCAGCGCTGGGTTTGATGGGTGCAGCCGAAGTAGCAGGTGCTGGCATCGCTGCTTTACCGTCGGCGTGGCTCTACGACAATTTTGGTGCCAGGCTGACTTGGACTGTTGTCGGTACTACTGTGCTGGTGTTTGTGCTGTCGGGATGGCTGCGCCTCAGAGGCACTGCGCCAGTGTCGGGCCCCGATGCCGCAGCGCCCGCCGAGCATCCTTAGGCACAGGTATCTGGGTTGCGACTGGCCTATCAGCACTGGCCTATCAGCAACGTCAACAACCGAAAGCCGCTGCGCGATGGGCGTTGTAGCACGAAACACTAGATGCTGATAACTTTCAGATCATGCCTTTTAGGGCTTTGTTTTTTCGCTTTGTTTTTCGGATCTGCTTGGCGTTGCTGCTGATGGCGTTGATTGCAGGCAGTGCGTTAGAGGTGCCGTCAACCGCTTGGGCGCAGACATCTGATGGTGCGCCTGTGCCGTTGGCCGTGGTTCCAGCACCTAGTGATGCCCTCGACGCTGTCGTGCAGCTTGGGTTGGGTGATTCTGAAAGTTCGCTGCCGGATTCTGGCGAAGAGGCTCTGGATTCCGGTGAGGCGGTTTTGCCTGTTGAGTCGGATGGTTTTGATGTTACCGAAGGCTTGGCCCCTGACTTGTTGCCCGAGGAGATTGAAGGTCATGAACTAGGTTCTGACCTTCCAGGGTTGGGCATTGCGGATCTGCTTGACGATGACGACGTGTTTGAGTGGCAAGACGGCGACGACACGATGTCGCTGCGTTTGTTGCCTGCTAGAGAGGCTGCTGCTGCGGCTGTCAACGGTTCGGATACCGTTGCGTCCACGTCTTTGCAGGATCTGGCGGATTCGATGGCGGCGGTTAGCTATGTGGCATCCCATGATGGGTTATCTAACGAGACCAGCGCTCGGGTGCAGCAGCAGGCTGATAACTGGTTCGTTTCTGACACGGGCCAGTTGTTTTTGCCGGTGGGTGGTGTGTTGGTGTTGTTTGAGGATGGCTTCAACGATGCTGAGATTGATGCGGTCTGGATGCAGTATGGGATAACACCGGGTCGTGTGTTACCGATTGAGGGGTTGCCGAATGCGTTCAAGATCGACACGTCCTCTGATGTGGAGTCGCTGCAGCTAGTGCAGTTGCTGTCACAAGCACCGGGTGTGGAGTCGGTCACGCCCAACATGTTCACACCCGACTTCAATGCCGACCTGAACTTGTCGTCGCCAACGTCGCGCTATCCCAAACTAAACGATGCTGCAAGTAAACGATGTAGATCGAATGATCCGCCGCTGAGCGATGCTTTATCGGCGTGTCTGTGGCATCTTGACAGCAGCACAGCGGCCAGTGCAAACATTAACGGCCAGACGCAATCAGCGTCGGCGGACATCAACATCGGTGACGTGTGGGACACCACAATGGGCGCTGGCATCACCGTGTCGATAGTGGATCGCACTTGGGAAGCTGGTCATGAGGATCTGGTTGGCAACGCAAATCGGGCTGCTAGCACTTATTGGGGTGGGCGAACCGGCGAGAGCAACTCCTGGCACGGAACCGCTGTTGCAGGAGTCATAGGAGCACGCGACAACAATATCGGTGGTCGCGGAGTAGCACCCCGCGCCCAGTTATTGAATGTCAACTATCTTGAATATCAGAGCACCTACACCCTAACACAAAGATTCCTGCATCGCAAAGACACGGTGGCGGTGGCTAACCACAGCTACTCAAGATCCGGCAACCGAGACTTGCACCGCGTGTCGCCGGTTGTGACCAGCGCATTGGAGGAGAGTCTTAAGTCAGGTTTCGGTGGCAAGGGGATAGTCCATGTGAAATCTGTTGGCAACGATAAAAGACTCGGTGATGAGGGGGGGCTAGAAGAGCGCCATAACCATTACGGATTTATAGTTGCCTGCGCGGTTGATTCCGCTGGCAATGCCACAACATATTCCGAAGAGGGGTCAATGCTTTGGGTGTGCGGCCCGTCAGGTGATACCGGTCGCTTCCAAATTCTGGCACCGATAGGCAAGAACTCCTATCACTCTGGCCTTAAAGGCACTAGTTTCTCGGCACCAGTGGTGTCTGGTGTGGCAGCACTCGTGCGCAGTGCTAACACAGACCTGACGTGGCGTGATGTGAAGCTAATCCTTGCTGGAACTGCTCAAAAAAATGATGCCAATGATTCGAGTTGGCAGGCGGGTGCTCTTAAATACCGTTCAACCACCGATTCGTATTCATACAGCCGCAAATACGGGTTCGGTCTTGTTGATGCATCTGCTGCGGTGGCCGCTGCAAAGACCTGGAAGACATTGCCGCCGATGTTCGCAAGTTTGGCGAGGTCTAGCGAATCCGAGACGGTCACCAAATCTGGAGGCACCAAGGAGTTCACGCTTGATCTGGTCTCTGATATTGACTTCATTGAGTATGTTGATGTCAACTTCAACATGAACACTGAGAACTTCAACCATCTCAAAATGACGCTGGTATCACCTAGTGGGCGGGAGTCTTTGCTGATCAAGGGGCCTTCAGGCAGAGGCTGGTGCTCGTGCCCTCTTAACGGCGACTTCAAACTTGCTTCCGTTCGTCATCTTGGCGAAATTGCCTCTGGGACCTGGAAACTCAAGATAGCTAATACCGGCGATGTGCATCCTGCCAAGTTGAATTCTTGGGGAATAAAAGTCTACGGACACAATGCGCTACGCACCGAAGAAATCACGCTTTCGACTCCGGCCGAAGTCGCTGAAGGCGATGACTTCACCGTGACAGTGGCGCATAAGGGGACACCACTTGCTACTGATCTGGTAGTGCCCATAGTGCTGGTGCCGGACGGGGCAAGTCCGCCAGGACAGCCCGATGCCGACTACGCATCGCTCACATCAATCACCATTCCCGCCGGTGCCTCATCAGCGTCAGCTGCAGTGTCCACCATCGATGACAGCGTGGATGAAATCCGTGAGAAAGTGATCGTGTCAGTCGGCTCAGTAGCAGTTCCATATTACTTAGCGTCGCCTAGCAACCCGGTTGTCATCATTGATGATGACAAGCCAGCAGTCAGTATCAGGGCAGTTAAAGACAGGATCCTTGAGGGAGAGAAGGCTGCTTTCGAATTTACAATGCACAGCAAGCCAGCGGTGCCTATCCGTGTTTCAGCCGCAGTGTCAGAATACCCCTTTGATCGTGATGCCTCCTATCTGCCGTTCACACGCGAACGAACCTTTTCTGTTGTATTCACCTCTGCTGGAACACAGACTGTCAGTTTCGACACCGTGGAAGATCGAGTCGACGATCCGTCACGTCTGATTTGGGGTAGAATCTTAAATAGTAGCATTTTCGGCAAATATCGAATGAAGGGTTACGCTGCCGCAGGCATTCGGGTGTCCGATGATCTGCCTCGTGTGAGTGTTGTTTCCAGAGATCACACTATTTACGAATCAAACCATGCACGATTTGATTTTAGTGCTTTTCCAAAACCGAGTTCGCCGATTACCTTGTCGGTTGAGGTTACCGCATCTGGCCTATTCGGTGTTAGTAGCGGCACTCGGACAATCACGATTGGTCCCAGCGGTAAAGCTTCACTTTTCATAGGCACCGAACGTTATAGTTTTGGTCAGCCTAGGGGCACTGCCACCGTGACGATTGCGCCTTCTGACAGCACGAAATGGTATATGTTACCAAACCGAAATTCTGCAACAGTTGTAATACGCGACTTAGATGGAGATGGTTCGCTTTATGTGGCTGCTCCTAAATTGCTTGCAAAAGTTCGAACTCATGTTGCGAACGAGCTGGCGCAGGGTCATCTGAATCGAGCTAACCTTTATAAGCGTGTTCTGCTGACTTTCGGTGAGGACCCTGCTGGTGTGACTGGCGGCAGAATGACCGGTGCTGAGGCGAGGACTTATGTCGATGCAGGCTTGTCTGACTGGGGGTTGATCACTTCTGAAGTGGCTCAGCTTGAGGCCTCTAGACCCGAAAAACCTGTAGTGCTCACTACCGCAGGTGCCGACATCGTTGAGGGCGATGATGCGATTTTCACCTTGCGGACGATGCCTGCATGGCCTGACGACATTGATGTGACAATGTTGATCCACCCCCATGGAAATTTCGGCGTGCCACTCGGTTTTCGGACGTTGACGATCCCGGCTGGCGATACTGCAACTCTGACGCTGCCCACCGCAGTTGATAATGTAGGCGAACTTGACGGATCAATCACTGTGGCAGTGAGCCAAAGCGACGACTACGACCGGTACATGTTCGGTCAGGCTTCGCTAAGCGTGGCTGACAACGATGGTCCGCCTTTGCCAAAAGTGAGTGTCACTGCTGGTAGTGCTGTCACCGAAGGCACTGCTGCATCGTTTACGTTGACTGCTAATCCTGCGCCTGCTTCGTCTCTTGCCGTGAACGTGAACGTCGCCGCCATCGGCAACTACGGCGTAACCACCGGATCACGAACCGTCACAATCGGAACCTCAGGCACAGCCACACTCACTGTTTCTACTACCGGTGACTCAACCGATGAAGCCAACGGTTCGGTAACTGCCACGCTCAGTGCAGGCACTGGATACACCTTGAGTTCAACATCATCAACAGCAATCGTGGCTGTAGCAGATGATGATGATCCGACTGTTTATGTGGTTCCTGCTGGTTTGATTTCTGATGTGCGGGGTTACGCAAGCGAAACTGGTAACGGTGCTGTTCATGTGAATCGCTGGAAGCGGGTGTTGCTCGCGTTTGGTGAAAGTGTGCCAGGCTTCACCGGCACACCAATGACTCTTGTTGAGGCGCAGGGTTTCGCTAAGCAGTTCTGGAGTGTTCGTTGGGACCCAGTTGTCAAAGCGTTACAGGCTCTCGCCGCAAACGCACCACTACCTGGGACTCCTGTGGTCAGTGTCACTGCTGGTAGTGGCATCACCGAAGGTAGCAGTGCGTCGTTCGAGCTCACTGTTAGTCCCGCGTCCGCATCACCTCTTAGCGTCAACCTCACAGTGACCGCCACCGGCGACTACGGTGCCATCACCGGCTCACAAACGGTCACCATCGCAGTCAAAGGCACACTCAAAATTGTCACTAAAGGTGACTCAACTGACGAACCCAACGGCTCGGTGACGATCACGTTGAATGCTGGCACTGGATACGACTTGGACTCTACTGCATCAACTGCCACTGTGGCTGTGGCTGATGACGATGACCCGCCACCAGCGACTCCTGTGGTCAGTGTCACCGCTGGTAGTGCTGTTACTGAGGGCAGCAACGCATCGTTTACGTTGACTGCTGATCCTGCGCCCGCTGCGTCTGTTGATGTGACCGTCGCAGTCACCGCTACCGGTGATTACGGTGTCACTATCGGCTCACGCACAGTCACTATCGGAACCTCAGGCACCGCCACGCTCACCGTTTCTACTACCGGCGACACAACCGATGAGGCTGACGGATCGGTAACCGCTGCTATCAGCACAGGTACCGGTTACACCGTGAGTTCTTCAGCATCAACGGCGACCGTGGCTGTCAACGACGATGATGCTTCTTCTGTGGTGTCTGCGCAACTGATTGCTAACGTGCGCGGTTACGCAGCAGAAACCAGCAACGGCGCTGCTCATGTGAACCGCTGGAAGCGAGTGCTGCTAGCGTTTGGTGAAAGCGTGCCAGGCTTCATTGGCACACCAATCACCCTCACCGAAGCCCAAGACTTCGCTAAGCAGTTCTGGAACGTCCGCTGGGATCCAGTCGTCGCTGCGTTGCAAGCCCTCACCACAAACACACCACAACCCTCACCGCCACCAGCGACTCCTGTGGTGAGTGTCGTTGCTGGTGGTGCTGTTACTGAGGGCAGCAGCGCGTCGTTTGCGTTGACTGCTGATCCTGCGCCTGCTGCGTCTTTGACCGTGAACGTGGCTGTGACCGCTACCGGTGATTACGGTGTCACCACCGGCTCGCGCACTGTCACTATCCCCACGACCGGTTCAGCCACGCTCACAATCGCTACTACCGGTGACAGTATTGATGAGGTTGATGGTTCGGTTACGGCTGCTGTCAGTGCTGGCACCGGTTACAGCGTCAGCACAACATCAGCAACCGCGACCGTGGCTGTCAATGATGATGACCCACCCTTATTACCACTGCCAGCGACTCCTGTAATCAGTATTGCTGCTGGTGGCGCTGTTACTGAGGGCAGCAACGCTTCGTTCACGTTGACCGCTAGTCCAACACCCGCGTCTTCTCTTCGCGTTACCGTCAACGTCACCGCTACCGGTGATTACGGTGTCACCACCGGCACCCGCACAGTTACTATCGGAACCTCAGGCACTGCAACGCTCACCGTTTCTACCACTGGTGACTCAACTGACGAACCCAACGGTTCAGTAACCGTCGCGTTGGTGGATGGTGCTGCTTATGATCTGGGCTCGACCTCAACCGCAACAGTCAACATAGCCGACGACGATGACCCGCCGCCGACTCCTGTGGTGAGTGTCACTGCTGGTAATGCTGTCACCGAAGGCACTGCTGCGTCATTC
>JAPYNU010000067.1 GCA_028283245.1 Candidatus Aldehydirespirator catecholifindens
CACTATTGCCGTGAGCCCACCCACCCAGCTGCTAGCCGACCTGAACAGCAACACGCTGCGCGAGGTTTCAGCCGCGTCCAACAAAGTCAGTGACGCTGTGGTGAAACCAGCTGCTGACTCAACTAGCGCATCATCAAAGCGAGTCAACACGCCGCTGCCGATATAAAGCATTGCACCGAAAATCACTAGCGCGGACCACAGCATTCCGATACCAGCAAAGACTCGTCCCGCGCTGAGCCGCTGTGGCGCTAACACTCTGCGTCGCAGGACTATCCCCAGCGCTGCACAAACCAGACCTACGACCACGAAAGTGACTGCGTCCGCGTTGTTGTCGCCAAAGCCAGCCAACCCGCACATCAAGGTGACAACGCCCAAAATCACGGCTGTTTCAACGATGGCTATGAACGGCCACGACACCACTCGGGCTGATTTTGGTTCGGCGGAAGCGGCCAGCAGCGGACGGGCACGGCGCAGCGTGCCGAAACGCCGTAAGGCCAGAGTCGGTCGGCGGTCCGAACTGCCTAAACGTCGCACGTCAACAGCCGACGGACCTCCTGCACCGAGTCAGGGGTGGCGAATGCGACCACATGGTCACGTCCCCGCAGCCGGCTGTGGCCACGGGCGATGTGAGGCTTGCCGTCACGAACGATGGCACCAAAAAGCACGCTCTTGGGCAGGTTCAGGTCTTTCATCACTGTGCCATCTGCGACACTGCCCGGTGCTACTTCTAGTTCCAGCACTTCGGCATCAGATTCCAGGAAGGTCGCTACTGCGGCTACGTCACCGCGCACGAAGCGCATCACACCATCGGCTGTGGCGGTGCGAGGCGACAGGGCTACATCCACGCCAGCGGAGCCGAGCAGCGACAGCAAAGCCAGTTTGTGAACCACCGCAATAGTTTCCGAAGCTCCAACAGATTTGGCGTAGAGACAGGCCAAGATGTTGGCTTCGTCTTCGCCGGTGAGTGCCGCTACCACATCGAAGCGGCCCAATCCTGTCTCTTCGAGAAGTCCTGCGTCGGTTATGTCACCTTGAAATACCTGCACATCAGCGAGGCATTCGGCCAGCACCCGGGCACGCGACTCTTCACGCTCAACGATCACTACCTCAACACCGCGTGACACCAGTCGGGCGGCCAAGATCTCAGCGGTGCGGCCACCACCCAGCAGCAACACATGACGCACCGATCCATCACCCAAACCCAGCAGACGGCCTACCCGACGACGGGCACGACGTTCGCACACCACACGCACCAGATCATCGGCCATCAATGTGTAGTCACCTCGTGGGATGTGAGTTTCTTCGCCGCGTGAGATCGACCCGACAATGAACTCCCAGTCGGGCTCATAGTCGGCTGCGATCTCTGAAAGCTTGCGCCCCACTATGGGAGCGTCATCCATAAGGCGAGCACCGATCACGATTACCTCACCGTGCGCCATCACCGCTATCTCCGAAGCGCCGGGGAAGTCAAGCAGGTTGAGTATCCGCTCAGCGGTTTGATAGTCAGGGTCGATCACAAGATCAGCCTGGAAAGTTTGGCGCAGCTCTGCTGAGGCTCGGCTGCGAAGCTCTTCAGCCTCGATGCGCACGATGGTTTTGCCGACACCGCATTGCTTGGCGATGAGCGATGTGACCAGGTTGACTTCGTCGTTGCTGGTGACCGCCACCACCAGATCGCAGCCTTCAAGTCGCGCTTCTTTCAGCACGCTGGGATGCGTTCCGCTGCCTTCCACGGTGAGCACATCAACTTCGGACGCCAACTGGCGCAAGCGACCCGCATGAGTGTCGACCACCGACACGTTGTGGCGCTCATTGCTGAGCCTTGCGGCCACATAGGAGCCGACTTCGCCAGCACCCACAACTATGACGTTCACAGCTATGTTCTAGTCGCTCGGGCCGAGCACTGGCGTGACCCGAGCAGAGTTTTGTCACTAGTCGTGTCATTGACCCAGCGAAGAGTTCTGAAGTCGCTCATCGCAGTAGTCCTTTTTGTGAGATCAACAGCTCACGGTCAGTGACTACAGCATCAAGGGTCACATCCCAGGGTTCGACGGGCACTTGGGCGACGCTCTGGAACCAGTGCGCCACCCCAACGACTATCGGCCTGCTCGTCGGCTCAGTCGGCTCAGTCGCCAAGCAAGCTTGTAGGTCTGCCAGAGCGCGGTCATAGAAACCGCCTCCCTGCCCGAGACGGCGGCATTGCGAATCGAAAGCAACTAGCGGAACCAACACGATGTCATGAGCAGCGAAGTCTGTCACTTCACCATCAAGTGGCTCAGCTATGCCGAACGAACCCTTGACGAACTCCTGACCTGCCTGCCAGACAACGAACTCCAACCGGTCGCCCACCACTCGCGGCACGGTCAGCGTGGCCTGACACATTTGCGCCGCAAGTGACTCAACAGGCACCTCTCCACGCACCGCCCGGTAAGAACCCACGAGACGAGCCTCCGCTACCTCCGGCATATTTAGCAACCGACGAGTGACAGCAGCCCCGGCCTCAGCCAGTTCACCAGAGGTCAAAGAGGCTCGGCGAGCTCTCATTGCTGCACGCAGAGCCGCTTTAGCTTGCTGAGACGAGTCAGCTAGGTCACCAGCAGTGTTTTGCGGTGCTGTCATAGTGCAAGAGTAGGCTGACTAGCTGTCTCGCAGCGTTGAAGCTTGAGCCTCGAGGCCCCGGCTTCAGACTCGAAACGCTTCGAGTTTGCCAACACGACTCCCAAACTCACGACAGGAGCAGTCACTTGCAAGCCATTCCCTACATCGCTTTGATATCGGCGTTAGCTGCGCTGGCTCTAGCGGCCTACTACTACCGCCGAGTGGCTTCGGCACCCGCTGGCAACGAACGCATGATCTCAATAATGCATCAGATCCAAGCCGGAGCACGAGCCTTTCTGCGTCAGGAATACACCTGGGTGGCTGGCTTCGTGGTGGTCATGGCCGTGCTAATCCCGTTAATCACTGGAGTGACGCTTTCGTTTTTGAGCTATCTGCTCGGAGCGGCACTATCAGCAGGTGCTGGTTATGCAGGCATGACCGTAGCCACAATGGCCAACGCCCGTACTACCAACGCTGCTATTGACGGGCCTTCCAAAGCTCTGCCGCTGGCGTTTCGTGGTGGTGCGGTGATGGGCTTCTCGGTAGCTGGACTTTCGCTTCTGGGTCTGACCTTCACTTATCTGCTATTCGTTGAATGGATCGGCACCGACGACGCGTTTGAAATCTTCACAGCCTTCGGTCTCGGTGCCAGCTCGATCGCTTTGTTCTCTCGTGTTGGTGGAGGTATTTACACCAAAGCCGCCGATGTGGGCGGCGATCTTGTCGGCAAAGTCGAAGCCGGAATACCCGAAGACGATCCCCGCAACCCGGCAACCATCGCCGACGCGGTTGGTGACAATGTCGGCGATGTGGCTGGCATGGGTGCCGACCTTTTCGAGAGCTACTCCGGTTCGATCATCGCTCCAGTGGCTTTAACGGCTTTCAGTTTGGGGTTGACCGCAGAATCCGCTAGCGCGGAGCGCACCGTGCAGTTGTTGATGTTCCCTATGGCTATCGCTTTCGTCGGCATGATCGGCGCCATTATCGGCTCATTCGCGGTGCGTGGCGGTTCAAGCACCAACGTCCAAGCACTGTCGCGCCAACTACATCGCGGCACTTCTGTGGCCATGCTCCTCACCGTTATCGGCACATTGATCGTGGGCGGGATCTTCTTCGGTGACGGAGACCTGTTCGAAGCCTGGTACGGGTTGCCGGTGTCTGTTATCGGCGGACTGGCAGCAGGTTGGGGTATCGGCAAAGTCGCTGAGATCTGGACCAGTGACCACTTCTCGCCAGTAAAGCGCATCGCTGCACAAGCCGAAACCGGTCCAGCTACCACAGTGCTGTCAGGAGTATCAGCCGGGATGGTGTCGGTAGCGGCTTCAGTTGGCTTGATCGCAGCCGGTGTGCTGGTCGCCTACTGGGGCGGGCAACAAACCCTCGGAGACGACACCTTCGGCGGTATCTACGGCATCGCAGTGGCAGCAGTGGGCATGTTGGCCACCACCGGTGTGGTGGTGTCAGTGGATGCCTACGGTCCAATAGCCGATAACGCTGGCGGCATCGCCGAAATGTCAGACCTTGATCCGAGCGTGCGCGAAGTCACCGACGCACTCGACTCGCTAGGCAACACCACCGCCGCTATCGCTAAAGGTTTCGCTGTCGGCTCGGCTGCGCTCACCGCTTTAGCACTGTTCAAAACCTTCGAGGTAGCACTTGAAAACGCTGGTGGTGAGTTGAGCCTTGACGTTGGCTCTGTGGAGGTGTTCATCGGATTGTTCCTGGGTGCGATGGTGCCGTTTTTGTTCGCGGCTCTCACCATTGACGCTGTCGGCAGAGCAGCCAACAAGATGATCGAAGAGGTTCGTCGCCAGTTTCGTGAAATCCCGGGATTGCGTGAAGGCAAACCCGGTGTTGAGCCCGACTCTGCTGCGTGCGTAGCTATCTCCACCCGTGGCTCATTGAGAGAGATGCTGGTGCCGGGAGCTTTGGCTGTGGTGGTGCCTGTCGTTATCGGGTTCATCAACGTAAACGCTCTCGGCGGTTTCCTGGCAGGGGCTCTAGTTACTGGTTTCGCGGTGGCGATATTCATGGCCAACGCAGGCGGTGCCTGGGACAACGCCAAAAAATACATCGAAGCAGGCGCTCACGGCGGCAAAGGCTCAGACCCGCACAAGGCTGCGGTGGTAGGCGACACTGTGGGTGACCCGTTCAAAGACACCGCCGGACCGTCAATGAACATCCTCATCAAAGTCATGACTATTGTGTCGCTGGTTTTCGCCTCAGCCTTCGTCTAGCAGCTCATCTAGACAGCGTTCATCTGGTTCATCTAGTTCATCTAGATCACCTAGATGCTGTATTAGCTTCTGCGGCACTTTTGAGCCGAAGCCCTAAACACTTTCGAAATCCCCTCAGACAGGAGCGGTACTACGGTGGTGTCAGAACTGTTTGATCCCAATGCTTGGAGCACGATTGATGGTTTCGGCGATCTCAGTGATGTCACCTATCACCGTGCCACCGGTCAGGGCACGGTACGGGTGGCTTTCAACCGCCCCGAGGTGCGCAACGCCTTTAGGCCTCACACTGTGGATGAGCTCTATCGCTGCCTGGATCACGCTCGGATGACCAGTGATGTGGGTTGTGTGCTGCTTACCGGTAACGGGCCGTCACCACGCGACGGTGGCTGGGCTTTCTGCTCGGGTGGTGATCAACGCATCCGTGGACGCGACGGTTACCGCTACGCCTCAGGCGACACCGGCGACACTATCGACTCGGCGCGATCTGGGCGGCTTCACATACTTGAGGTGCAGCGCCTTATACGGATGATGCCCAAAGTGGTGATCGCTGTGGTGCCGGGCTGGGCGGTGGGTGGCGGCCACAGCCTGCACGCCGTGGCCGACTTGACTCTAGCCAGCGCTGAACACGGCCTTTTCAAGCAAACCGACACTGATGTCGCCAGCTTCGACGGCGGTTTCGGTTCGGCTTATCTAGCTCGGCTGATCGGCCAGAAAAGGGCACGCGAGATCTTCTTTTTGGGACGCACCTACACGTCGGCTGAGGCAGTAGAGATGGGCATGGTTAATCAGGCGGTGCCTCACGCTGAGCTTGAGACTGTGGCTCTGCAATGGGCTGGCGAGATCAACTCCAAAAGCCCTACTGCTCAGCGCATGGTGAAGTTCGCGTTGAACCTTGTCGACGACGGACTGATCGGCCAGCAGGTCTTTGCTGGCGAAGCCACCCGACTGGCTTACATGACCGAAGAAGCCGCCGAAGGACGCGACGCTTTTCTTGACAAGCGCGCCCCCGACTGGTCGCCCTACGACTGGCATTACTGACCACGACCGGCTCTGGGATATGACCGCTGAGCCTGGCAGCGCCAGCAGCCATCACGGTTTTAGTCAGCTTTGACGAAAGCTGTGACTGTCTCGATGTGTGAAGTCAGAGGGAACAAATCAAGCACAGTCCATCTGTCGAGCAGATAGCCAGCGTCAATGATGCGGCGCGCGTCAGCGGCGAACGACGACGGGTTGCAACTCACCAGCACGATCAGCTTGGGCTGACATGACAGCAACGGACGCACAGCCTCGCTGCCGAGCCCCGACCGAGCCGGATCTGCTATCAGCACACTGGCTGGTGATGATCTCCAGCGCTCCACCGGGATGCGCAGCACTTTGGCGTTCGTGGTCAGGTTGACCCGTGCGTCGGCTGCGGCATGAACGCATTTCTCGATGGCGGTGACTTTGCGACCGTCCCCGAGCGTGCCCGCGAACAGCCCGACACCGGCGTAAGCATCCACCAAAGGGCCATCATCGGCGAGTGCCTCCACCATTTCTGACACTTCGTCTATGAGAGCTTCAGCGCCTGCTGGCCTGTTCTGAAAGAAGGAGCGCGCCGAGATCCTCCAACGTCGTCCTGACAGTTCCTCATGTATCCAGGCACGCCGAGCAGAATCAAGTTCGTCGCTGCTGACCACCATCACATCGGGGGGCACCGACACTTCGTCGGCTGTGGGTGCCACCACCACCATCCGTTCACCAGTACGGGCACCCACCCGGATGAAAACGCTTTCAGCGGATCCGTAACGACCATCGACAAGCAGTTCTTCAGCGCTGTCATCCACAGCACCGCAATCTTCGACAATCACCACATCATGGCTGCCACGAGCCCTGAACCCGGCTCTGCCATTAACGACTGCGGCTCGAACGGTGGTACGACCCCGGTCTGCATCAAGCATCCGTAACGATGGCATGGGTGCGTCAACACCGCAGCGGGTTAGCTGATCCAGCACGATCGAAGTTTTCATCTGCATCTGGGCACGGGCATCAACATGCAACATGTCGCAACCCCCGCAGCCAGCAAGATGATGCTCACAAGCCACCGGCACACGATGCGGCGACTCTTCGATTACGTCGGTTACACGGGCTCGCGACCAGCGCCGGTCGACGCTGATCACTTCGGCGGTCACCAACTCCCCCACTAGGGCACCTTCAACGAACATGACCCTGCCGTCGCCGCTTCGAGCAACCCCGAGGCCGTCACGCGCCGTCGCGGTAACTCGCAACTCCACACCGCGAAGGTATCGCTGCAAGCGCCGATAACGACGCAAGCCTTCAATCAGTTCGGCGAACACGAGTCGGTGGCCAAGCCGAGCAACCCCCAACCCCCTTCTTGGGGCAGCACCTGCGTAGAACCCGGCTCGGTTAGGGTTTGTTATGTGGTTGTAGAGATCGCTCCTTCCATGCTCGCCGCTGATGCTTCACGCCTCGGAGAAGAATGCCAAGCCGTTGAAGCCGCTGGCGCGCATCGAGTGCATTGGGATGTGATGGACGGCGTGTTCGTGCCAAACCTCACCTTCGGACCTGATGTGGTAGCAGCGTGCCGGCCGCTGGTGAAACTGCATTTTGAGGCTCACCTGATGGTGGTAAAACCCGATGAGCTAGCTCAGCGCTACATCGAAGCTGGCTGCGAAACTGTGTTGATCCACGCCGAGACCTGCCCGCATCTGCATCGCTCACTATCGGCAATCCGTGAAGCAGGTGCCCGCTGCGGTGTGGTGCTGAACCCGCACACTCCAGCGTCAAGTATCTCTGAAGTGATGACGCTGATTGATGAGGTTCTGGTTATGACCGTAAACCCTGGTTTCGGGGGTCAGCGCTACATCGCCGATGTTGAACCAAAAATCGCTGCAGTGCGTCACATGATTGACGCTTCGGGACGCAGCATTGACCTTGAAGTAGACGGCGGGATTACTGCATCCACAGCCAAAGCCGCGATAGCAGCAGGAGCGAACGTGTTAGTGGCTGGATCAGCGGTGTTCGGGCACCGCAACGGGATAGCGGTCGCTGTTAGAGAGCTGCAGCAAGTCTCTACAAATAGTTGACCTCATCAGCTCATCACAACTACACAAAGGAGATTTAGAGCATTTCTCCGCGCTTGACGATCACATGATCAATGATCCCGTAATCCATGGCTTCGGATGCCGTGAACCAGCGATCACGGTCAGAGTCTGCTTCAACCTGCTCCACGGTTTGGCCTGTGTGATGAGCGATGCGCTCTTGCAGAAGCTTCTTGGTGTAAGCCATCTGCTCGGCTTGGATAGCAATATCTGTTGCTTGTCCTCGCACCCCGCCGAGAGGCTGATGCATCATGATCCGGGCGTGGGGCAGAGCGTAACGTTTGCCGGGTGCCCCTGCACATAGCAGGAACTGCCCCATTGATGCTCCCAGTCCGATGCAGATCGTGCCGACTTCGGGCTGAATGAATTGCATCGTGTCGTAGATGGCCATACCAGAGGTGACCGACCCGCCAGGACTGTTGATATAGAGCCAGATCGGCTTGCCCGCATCCTGACCTTCGAGATACAGCAGTTGCGCCATGATGAAGTTGGCGATTTCGTCGTTGACATCAGAGCCGAGCACCACGATGCGGTCTTGCAGCAGCCGGTTGTAGACCTCGCTCTGGCGCCCAACGACGGGGGTCGGTGCTTCAAACCCGACCACATCGGACTGGCCGACATATCCGAGGTTCGGTGATTGCGACATGTTCATAGCTGCGAGGCTACCGCTGGCATTGCACGCCGCGAACTGTCGGTAGCAAACTGCGTCACCGCTGATGTTCTCCAAGTCTTGCACTCCGGCTCATGCTCGCCGAATCACTGCACGCCGATACCATTGAACTCTGTTGCGGACGTGGCGGAATCTGGCAGACGCGCTGGGTTTAGGTCCCAGTACCCCGATGGGTGTGGGGGTTCGAATCCCCCCGTCCGCACCAACTCGAAGCAACTAGAAACGTTTGGGTAACAGCTTCACAAGAGCCCTCAGAGCACGACCGCGATGGCTGACAGCGTGCTTCGCGGCTGAACTCATCTCAGCAAAGCTGCGTCCGTCAGACTCAGTCGGAGCGAACACCGGGTCATATCCGAAGCCGCCACTACCACAAGACGCTTCGAGAATTGTGCCTTCCACGACACCTTCGGCTGACAGTGCCGAACCGTCGGGATAATACACCACAGCTACTGTGCGGAACCGGGCTGTGCGCTGCGGCGCTGCAATACCTTGCAGTTCGTGTAACAGTCGTGCCAGGTTGTCGCCGTAGCTGGCATCAGGCCCCGCAAAACGCGCTGAATAGACACCAGGAGCGCCACCCAACGCATCAACCTCTAGCCCAGTGTCATCTGCCAATGCGGCCACACCAGCGAACTCACATACAGCCCGAGCTTTAAGAAGGGCGTTGCCTTCAAGACTGTCAGCGTCTTCGACCACTTCGCCCATCTCTGCCGGTCGAGGTTGCAGCTTGACAACACCATCAAGCACAGCAGCCATTTCAGCAACTTTGTCAGGGTTGGCGCTGGCGCAAACCAACTCAATCATCTTGATTCGATCATCTGGGGGTGGGCGCTTGAGCCAGAACCGCTTGCTGCGCCGCGGCAATCTCTGTGATTCCTTTAGACGCCAAATCCAGCAGTT
This sequence comes from Candidatus Aldehydirespirator catecholifindens, assembly GCA_028283245.1. Taxonomy (GTDB): domain Bacteria; phylum Actinomycetota; class Acidimicrobiia; order Acidimicrobiales; family Aldehydirespiratoraceae; genus Aldehydirespirator; species Aldehydirespirator catecholifindens. Next base: position 9,504 of record JAPYNU010000067.1, read on the forward strand.
CATCAAGCTGCGGCCGGCTGAAAGGGCGGCCTTCGGCTGTGCCTTGCACTTCGATCAGTTCACCGGTGCTGCTCATAACCACATTGAAATCCACGTCGGCGTTGGCGTCTTCGCTGTAGGGCAAATCCAGTAGCGCTACTCCGTCGATCAACCCGACGCTCACCGCAGCGCATTGCCCTGTCATCGGCGAGGCGCTCAATACGCCTTTGCGCACAAGCCGTGTCACTGCGTCATGCAAAGCTAGGTAACCCCCGCATATTGAGGCGGTGCGAGTGCCGCCGTCGGCTTGCAACACGTCGCAGTCGATTGTGACTTGAAGTTGCGGCAACGCGTTCAAGTCGATCACCATTCGCAGTGATCGACCGATCAGTCGCTGGATCTCTTTGGTGCGGCCACCAGCACGGCGTGCTATTCGCTGTGGCGAGGAGCCGGGCAGCATCGAATACTCTGCAGTCAGCCAGCCAGCATTGCGCTGGCGCATCCATCGGGGTACATCGTCATCGATTGATGCTGTGCAAAGCACTCGTGTATTACCGAACTCCACTAGCGCAGACCCGTCGGCCATGGTGGTGTAGTCGCGCTGAAAACGCAGCGGCCGCAACTCGTTGGGCAGCCGCCCGTCGCTGCGCCGCCCAGAAGCATCAAGCACCCCCACTATCGCCTCCTCACACAGATCATCGGCTTTCCACTCAGCGGCTCATCAGACATCACTTACTCCTCACACAGATCATCGGCTTTTCGCAAATCATTGACTCCTCACACTGTTAAGGCAAGCCCTGGGCGGGCCACGTCAACCTCTCCAGCGAACGCTTCGGAAGCTTCGGCTAGTTGCGATGCACGGTCACAGCCCGGCGGCAAATGAGTGAGCACTAGGCGCTCAATGCCAGCTATGGCTGCGGCTTGCGCTGCTTGCCTTGCGCTCAAGTGAGGGCTGCCTTTGCCTTCGTGGCAGCGACCGTGGCTGGCTTCACACAACGCCAAGTCGATGCCTTCTCCAAGTGACCGGAAATCCCATCCGGGCCCCGTGTCAGCGCTGAACGCGAAACTGCGACCCCCAGAGTCAACTCTTGTTGCCAGCGTCTCCACGGGATGATCCGTCAAAGCGAAACTCCACTGCTGATCTCCGATGCCGAACTGCGATGCGGGCCCTATCACGTTCCAGTCCAGCGGGTCTTTGCGGTCGTTATGCATCGCAGTGATGGCTTGATCCATAGCACGGGTTTCGGCGGTGCCGTAAACGGCGACATTGCTGCGGGGCACGAACCAGATGAAAACGTTGCGGATCATCGGCAGCTCTAACCAGTGGTCGGGGTGACAGTGAGTTATGACGATGGAGTCAAGCTCAGCAAGGTGAATCACTTCTTGAAGCGGACCCAGCGTGCCCGGACCGCAATCAAGCAAGACTGCTGTGGTGTCGCTGCGTACCAGATAACCAGTGCAGGGATTACCGGGCGCTGCGTATGAACCGCTACAGCCAAGCACCGTGACTGTCAACGCCACTGGTTATGTCCTGCGCCTTTGAACTTCGGGGTCAACTGTTATTTCTGCTTCGTCTAAGTGTCTGCTTCGCTTAACGCTCTTCTTTGAAGACCACATGCTTGCGGATCACCGGATCGTATTTCTTGAGTTCGATGCGATGGCGCGTGTTGGTCTTGTTTTTGGTGGTGACGTAGGTGTAGCCGGTTCCAGCAGTGGACCGGAGCTTGATAATGGGACGCTTGTCGCTGGCCATCGCTTCTTCCTTCGTTTAATTAGCTCTGCTAGCTAGCTCTGTGAGATTCAGACCGTGCGACCGTTGCGGCGCATCTCGGCGACCACACTCTCAATGCCTCGCTTGTCGATCGTCTTGATGGCTTTGGTGCTGAGCCGCAGCTTGATCCAGCGCTTCTCACTAGGAAGGTAATAGCGCTTAGTTTGAATGTTAGGGTCCCACCGACGGCTGGAGCGGCGATGCGAATGCGACACTTGCTTGCCGAACTGCGGCTTCTTACCGGTGACCTGACAAATCCTGGACATTTGAGCAAGGATAGCGACCTTGATGTCGCTCTCCCACAGCACATGCACACAAAACCTTGACCGGTAACGGCTTGAGTCTTGGCGTTGACCCTCTACACTGCCTGCCATGACCCCATCATCTGCATCCTCAAACTCAAACGCTCCGACCGTGGCTGTGACCATGGACGGGGTTATCGCAAACTGGGTCAAGGGCTTGCGGGCCCATGTGGCCGCCCGCAACGCAGTGGCTGACCAGCAGTTGGCCTTGAACGTTTCTTGGGACTTATCAGAGTGGGGTGTGAACGACCCCGCCGCCACTATCCGTGATTTTCTGCTGTCGCCGATGTCAGGGCGCCTCAAGCCTGTCGCTGGTTCAGCCGAAGGTGTCGCGACTCTGCAGTCAGCAGGCTTTCGGGTGCTAGCGGTGACCAGACGTGATCACCTAGTGGGCGACCTCGCCGACGATCAAGAAAAAACTCGTGAGATCGCCCGTCAGTGGTTCAAAGACCAAGACGATCTGAGCCTTGACACAGATGATCTCGTGTTTACCGAGGATCCAGTGGCACTAGAAGCCGATGTCTGGATTGATGATTCTCCTAGGCGTGTGCAAAGACTAGCGGAAGTTGACAAGTCGGTCTGGTTGCTGCCGCAGCCGTGGAATCGTTCGGTTATGCAAAGCAACGGCGTCAACATCTTGTTCGACGGTTGGGAATCAGTCGGCGACCTGATCGCTGCTCACTCCGGCTGATCAACCCACACTTGCTAACAACTCAGTCACCAGAGCCAAGCCCCAAGGGTGGATCCATCGGCCGCAGGCGTGTGCTGCTGGCACTGGGATTCGGTGCTACCAACTTCGCGGTGATCCGCCGACTAGGCACCGACAACAACACCGACGATCAGCAGATCACCGATCAGCAGACAGCCCAGGCCGCTCAGGCACCCGAGACAGCAACACCGGGCACTTCAACCACGGTGAGGGTCGTCTCAGAGCCGCAACAGCCCGCTGAGCCTCCGCAGATCCCGGTACTGGACGGTGCCGCAGCCCAAAACCTAGATCAGCTTTTTGATGTGGCTATCGTCGGCGGTCGTGTGATCGACCCTGACACAGGTTTCGATTATTTGGCTGATTTGGCCATAAATGATGCCTCTATCGCCGCTATATCGATAGCTCCTGATGCTGCTGATACTCCCGAACTGCGAGCTACCACCATGATCAACGCAACCGGCTTGGTGGTGTCGCCGGGGTTCATTGACGTTTTGTCGTATAGCCCTAACGGTTACGGCGAGTGGTACAAACTGGCTGACGGTGTGACTGCCAATCTGGGCATGCACGGCTTAGATGACACCGCCGAGAGCTGGTTTGCTCAGCGCCCCGATGGCAGTTCGCCGGTGCATTTCGGCGGGGCGTCCGACAACGCTCACATACGTGTTGTGCGCGGCCTTGAACCTTATGACACAGCCCCGCAGAGCCTTCTTGACGCAATGCTCACAGATGCCCGCAACGACCTGCGAAACGGGTTCATCGGGCTGCATATGCAACCCGAGTACACACCCGGCACAACCGCAGATGATCTGCGATCTCATGCCGCTGTTGCGGCTGAACACGGTGTCCCGCTGTGCGTTCACGCTCGTTATTCCGACAACCTCGAACCCGGTACCAACCTTCAAGCAATTGATGAACTAATCGCAGCCGCTCGAGCCACCGGAGCGCACATCCATGTGGAACACATCAACTCAACCGGCGGCACTGGGGTGATGACCGAAGCGCTAGGCCGCATCAACTCAGCCATCACCGAGGGACTAACGATGACGGCCTGCGCTTATCCGTATGAGTTTTGGGCCACGTATCTGCGGTCGACTCGCTACGAAGACTGGCAGAGAAAATACGGCATCAGCTACGGAGACCTGCAAGTGGCTGGAACTCCGCAACGTCTCACAGAGCAGACTTTCGCAGATGCTTTCGCGAGCAACGCTCTTACTGCCGCCTTCGCCATGTCGCCAGCCGATATTGAACTGTCTCTGCAAGCCGATTTTGTGATGATCGGCAGTGATGCCATCCTTGAGCGTTCCCACAACAATCATCCCCGATCAACTGGGTGCTTCAGCCGGGTGCTCGGGCATTATGTGCGTGAGCGTCAAGTGCTGGATTTGCCGACTGCACTGGCGAAAATGACGATTCAGCCAGCTCATTTGCTTGAGCAGCGCTGCCCAGCGCTGCGGCGCAAGGGACGGCTCAGCGTGGGCGCCGACGCCGACATCACAGTATTTGATCCTGCGACCGTCATTGATCGTTCCACAATCGCGAACCCCGCCCAGGAGTCCGCTGGCATCAACTGGGTGCTTGTGGAGGGTCAACTGGCCCGCTCGCCTGAAGGCTTTACTGGAGCGCCACTAACAGGTCGAGGCCTGCGATCTGACATCACCACGGCTTGATCGTGCAAACACACAAGGCTGCACGGCCTCCAACTACTCCAAGCACTCCAACTACTCCAACTGCTCCAAGCACTTCACCTCGTGTGACGCAGTCATCGCTGGAGTCAGGCTTGGCCTGGGTGCTGTTCGTTGCGCTCACAACCGCAGCAACGCTCTCAATCGTCTTGGACTTAGATAGTGGCGGATCACAACAGATAACCCAAGAGCCTTCGTCTGCTGCGGCTAACTCTTCTCCATCCAGCAACGCCGACGAGTCCTCTCCCGCCGCGTCAAGCACCGGCATGCTGCGCTCCTTCAGTATCGCAGCCACCGGCGAACTGCTGATCCACGGAGCGTTGGCAGACGCTGCGGAAACAACCGACGGGTGGGATTTCACACCCATGTTTGTGAACGTTGCGCCGATCCTTCGCCAGGCCGATCTGGCGGTGTGTCATGTGGAGAGCCCGATGTCAACCAACAACGCCAACCTCTCGTACTACCCGGCGTTTCTGGTGCCCAATCAGCTAGCTGAAGCGATTGCTTATGCGGGCTACGACACCTGCTCGCTGGCCTCCAACCATGCCACCGATGCTAGGCGTGAAGGAATTATCGGCACTGTTGGAGCCCTTGACCGAGTGGGTGTGGCTTACGCCGGAATGGCGCTGTCAGCGGAGTCGCGCAATCAGGTAACTCTGATCGAAGCTGGCGAAGCTACCGTTGCTCACCTTTCCTACACATACGGCTTCAACAACGGGCCACTCGGCAACGACGAGGCTTACCTGTCTAACGTCATCAACGAAGCCATCATCATCGAAGAAGCCCGCCGGGCGCGTTCTGATGGCGCGGATTTTGTGATCTTGTCGCTGCATTGGGGTCCCAATTACCTGACCGGACCCGACGAGATGCAGGTTGACCTAGGACCACGGCTGCTGAGTTCACCCGATATTGATCTGATACTCGGTCATCACGCTCATGTGATACAGCCGGTTGTGGAAGTCAACGGCGAGTTTCTCGTCTATGGGCTGGGCAACTTCTTGTCGAATCAGTCGCCGGAAACCTGCAACGGATGCCCGCTTGGAGTGGAGGACGGCATGATCTTGCACTTCACGGTGAGCGAAACAGCCGACGGTAGTTGGGTTGTGAGCGAAATCTCCTACACGCCCACCTGGGTTGATCGCTCCAACTTTGAGATAGTTGACATTTCAAGAGATACCGCCCGCAATCCCGAAAAGCTGACAGCATCGGCGCTGAGAACCGCGACCGCGATCAACTTGCTGGGAGCAGAAATTCAGGCATTCTCGCCGTAGGCCGACCACATATTGGGGGAACCTACTCGCTATATTGGGGGAACCTACTCGCTGATCGCTACCCTGCCAGGGTGACTTTCAAAGTCGGTGATCGGGTGGTTTACCCGCATCACGGTGCAGCCGAAATAATCAAACTTGAAAAGCGCGAGGCTTTCGGGGATGAACGAGAGTATCTGGTGCTGCGCATGACTCACGGCGAGATGACCGTGTCTGTGCCCGCCGACAAGGCCGAAGAAGTGGGAATGCGCTGGCCGATCAGCACCGAAGATGTGGATGACCTGTTTGAAGTGCTGGCACGCCGCGACGTGCGAGAGCCAGCCAACTGGTCACGACGTTACAAGAACCATCAGGAAAAGCTCAAGTCCGGCGATGTCTACCAGGTGGCTGAAGTAGTGCGAAACCTAGCGCTACGCGAGCGAACCAAAGGACTCTCCGCAGGCGAGAAAACGCTTTACAACACTGCTCGCAGCGTGCTGGTATCGGAGCTTTCGTTCGCTCTTGATGTGAGCGAAGACGAAGCTGCGAATAAGGTTGACGCTAACCTGACCTGAACCTACTTGACCTGAACCCAGTCGCCACTGAATGAGTGACCGGATCCAGCGAAGCTTCAAAAGGCAGTGATTACAGACGTTCGATGATGGTGACATTGGCTTGTCCGCCACCTTCGCACATGGTCTGCAAGCCCCAGCGACCGCCGCTGCGCTCCAGTTCGTGCAGCAGCGTGGTCATCAGCTTGGCACCGCTGCAACCCAGAGGATGACCCAACGCAATCGCCCCGCCGTTGACATTGACTTTGGAGTGCGGGACATCGTGCTCGTGCATCCAAGCCATCGGCACAGAAGCAAACGCTTCGTTGCATTCGAACAGGTCGAAATCGTCAATGGTCATACCGGTGCGTTCAAGCGCATAGGCGGTGGCCGGAATCGGACCGGTCAACATGTAAATCGGATCGTCACCACGCGCCGAAATATGATGGATTCGAGCCCGTGGCCGCAGATCATGCCGTTGCAGAGCCCGTTCAGATGCAATCAACAGAGCAGCCGCTCCGTCGCTGACCTGGCTTGACACCGCTGCTGTTAACCGCCCGCCTTCGGTGAGCGGTGCCAGTGAACGCATCTTCTCCAGCGAAGTATCACGACGGGGACCCTCATCGCCGGTGACATCAGCCAACGGCTCAATCTCGGCATCAAAGCGACCTTCGTCTATGGCTTGCACAGCACGACGGTGACTCTCCAGCGCATACTCTTCCATGTCGCTGCGACTAAAGCCCCACTTCTCCGCCACCATCTCTGCGCCGCGGAACTGCGACACCTCCTGTGTGCCGTAACGCTGCACCCAACCCTGAGAACCGTTGAAGGGCTCAGCTAGACCAAGCGGTCCCGCTGCCATCATTGATGCTCCGAGTGGCACCATCGACATGTTCTGCACTCCGCCAGCAACCACAAGATCATTGACTCCGGCCATCACACCCATCGCCGCGAAGCTCACAGCTTGTTGACCCGAACCGCATTGACGGTCGACGGTCACACCAGGCACCGCTTCGGGCAATCCCGCTGCCAGCCAGCAGGTGCGAGCGATATCGCCAGCGTGAGGGCCGATGCTGTCAAGGTTGCCGAAGATCACGTCTTCAACCGCCAAAGGGTCAATGTCGCTGCGCTTTAGCAGCGCCTTTATGGCAGCGGCACCGAGGTCAGCGGGGTGAACCTCTGACAGCCCTCCACCGCGTCGGCCGGTGGGCGTGCGAACCGCTTCAACAATGTAGGCATCACTCATAGCAGCATGATACCCGGTCAACAAGACCTAAAACTTGGAAGGGGGCTACTACCCATTCAACCCAGTCAACAAGACCTAGTTCTTGGGTAGTTCGCTAAAAGGGACATCTCGTGAAGGGCCGGGCTCTTTGGGTAGTCCCAGCACACGCTCACCGATGATGTTGCGCTGCACCTGATCAGTGCCGCCGTAGATAGACGGTGCTGGCGAAAACAGCGCAAGTTCAGATATGTGGCCGCTGGTCTGAGCGTCTGACTCGCCGGTGAGCATTGCGTCAGCGCCCACCACACGCATACCGACGTCACGGAACTCGCGAGTCATTTCACTCATGGCGAGTTTGGCGATGTTGGGTGCTGCTGCACTGCTTGATCCTGCTTTGGCCCGCTGTATTGACAAGCGGTTGATCTCAATCAGCGCGTAAAGCCGCATCAGGTCTTCGCGCAGCACTCGACTGTTGATGGTGCCGTTCTTGCGCGCTAGGTCAACCAGCCACCACCACAAACCGACACCCAGCGGCGGCACTCCCGTAGTCATAGATCCTTTTTCGGAACTCACGAAGTCGCCGACTCGCTGCTCCAGCGCTCCACCTTTGGGTCCCGGTAGGGCTTCGGGAGGCGTGCGGCCCGCCGATCCCAGTGATGCCCTTTCCACCATGAGCGTGGTGTTGCCCACACGCCAGCCGTTGTTGAGGCCGCCGATCAGAGCGCTGTCAGCCACACGAGCCTCATCAATGAATACTTCATTAAACAAGGCTCGTCCAGTCATCTCGGTCAAAGGCCGAACCTCCACACCGGGCTGATCCATATCGAAAGCGAACCAGGAGATGCCAGCGTGTTTGGGTAGATCAGGATCAGTTCTAGCCAACAGCATGCCCTTGTCGGCGACTTGGCCTCCCGAAGTCCAGACCTTCTGGCCGGTTATCACCCATTCGTCGCCGTCGCGCTCAGCCCGGCATTGCAGGCTGGCTAGATCAGAGCCAGCGTTGGGTTCGCTAAAAAGCTGGCACCAGCCCACCCGTCCGTCAAGTATCTCTGGCACGAACTGTCGTATCTGTTCGCTGGTGCCGTGTATCGCGATCGTGGGTGCTGCCAGCATCCGCCCCAAGCCGGCTGGCGGACCCAGCACTCCCCGCTCGGCCAGCACCAGCGACACCAGCGCAGCCTGATCCTGCCCGTATCCGAGACCTCCCGCAGCGGTTGGCAGCATCGGATGGGCATAGCCCGAGCCAGCAAGCAGTTGCCACCATTGCTTGACAGCCATGTCGGGATCCCAGTTGTGCTCGCAGAAGGCAGCAACCTCGGCTCGCAGAGTGTCGGTGTCGATTTCAGCGTCGGGAGGTGTGAGTATGTCGGTCATGTCGGCTCATCCTTTTTTTTAGTTTGTGCGGATGATCTCGCAAGAAACGATTAGCAAGAAGCTTGATTGGAGAACTAGATTGGAGAACTAGTGCGGTTGATTTTGAATGTTTGATGGATTATCGCAAGAGCGGATGTGTTATGCAGCGTGATAGCGCTCACGCTACCGTATGCGGCGGTGCCACCAAAGACTTTAACCGCCAAACAGCCCTCCACGCAGAAGATGCAGGCCCGTACTTTGAAGCGAGGCGAGAAGGTGCGGCTCGTGTCGGATCTGCCGGGCCTGCCGCAGGGAACCGCTGGCAAGGTAGCGCTAGCTAACGGTTTCACTTGGAATCGTTACTGGGTGAGGCTGGGCGACGGTCGAGTGGTGGGACACATTGACCATGATCATCTAATCCGTGCCAAAGACTACGAGCGCTATCTGCATGCCCGTGAACGTGAACACAACGAAGCCGAAATAGCGGCTCAGCAAGCTGAAGAGCAAGCAGATACAGCAGCAGTGGAGCCAGGCGAGGCTTCCGGCGCTGCACTAGGCGCAGCGACTGACATCGTTGTCAACGGCGTGACCGTGCCTGCTTATTTGTTGCAGCGCTCCGCGGACGCCAGAACCAGACTCGGCGCCTGAGTAGGCCTGCTGGTTCAGTTTCGCTGCTGTCGCTGCTGGTCAAGTGGACGTTTTTGTCTTCGGAATTTGTGGGGGTTCCGGCTCGGGCAAAACCACTCTGGCAAACCGTATTATCAAACGCTGCGAACCGCAATCTGTGAGCTTTCTGGCTTTCGACGCTTATTACCGTGATCTAGCTCATCTGCCTCTTGAGCACCGCCGTCAATGCAACTTTGACCATCCCGACTCTTTGGACTCGGATTTGTTCTTGCAGCATTTAGATGCTTTAAAGAGCGGTCAAGACGTGGCGGTGCCTGTCTATGACTTCGCTACCCACACCATGACCGGACGCTTTCAGGATGTAGCCGCGGCCCGGTTGCTGATAGTGGAAGGAATCTTGCTACTCAACTCTGTTCAGGCAGCATCACGGCTGGACTATGCGATCTACTTGGATGTGCCCGAACAGACACGTCGTCAGCGCCGCATCCAGCGCGATGTGGCCGAGCGAGGCAGAACACCGGATCATGCCCGCAGGCAGTTCCGCACCTCTGTCGCGCCGATGCACGAGACTTTTGTGCAGCCCAACCGCCATCGCGCTGATCGAATCTTTGAGGTCACAGAGACCGCGCAGTTAGCCGACGAGTTGCTGTCCCTACTGTCATTGAAAGTGCCATCGCTCACAAAATCTGCGCTGTAGATGGTGGCGCGTGCTGTAGCTGGTGTGAACCGGCTGAACAGCTTTAAAGGCTCAACCAGCTTGGTTGTAGCTGGCCGTGGCCGTGTGCTGATTAGAGGTTTACGCCTTCGTTGGCGAGCAGTTTGGCTTTGAGTTCGCTGCCGAAGCCGTAGTTGCCTACTCCCCCGCTGCTGGGAATCACCCGATGGCAGGGCACCAGCAGCGGCACCGGGTTGCGAGCCATCGCCGTGCCCACAGCTCGGGCTGCTTTGGGACGACCCACTGCGGAGGCCAGTTCGCTGTAAGTGCGAACCTCGCCACAAGGTATGCGCGCAGTGGCTCTCAGCACCTGCTGATGAAACGCCGAACGCGACGACAGGTCAAGCGGCACGTCGCTACGGCCAGCGGCGAGCGCTCCAGCTATCCGATCCGCTAGCACAGGATCGAGATGGCGGTCATGGTCGATATCCACGCCGACCTGATCAAGCATGTATTCCACGAAGCCTCCCGGATCAGAGTCGCGACCCTCAGCCGGGATCTGCAAACCAGATACCCAGCCGTTGGTGTGCGCCACGAACACCGGTCCAACAGGACTATCAACCATGAACCACAAGTGAGCCCGCCCGGCTCGCTTGACTAGCGGTGCAGACATGTCTGGCTTGGTGCCGGTGCATGTCACGACATCTTTTAATTGTGCTCCGTCCATCAATTTTGCTCCTCCATCTGTGCTCCCCGACCGTTCTCCTAGACCTTCAACAGCCTTCAACGCTTGAACCGTCAAGCTTTGCTCAAGGCTTGCTGTGCTGCTCGCATAGTAGCCATTAACTACGACACAGTCGCGGACAACGCAGTTATGGCATGCGGCTCACCAGTTGAAGCACAGCAGCCAAGACAGCTTGAGAATCGCCACGACCTTCAAAGCAGCAAATACAGCAGGCTCACCGCTTGAAGCAAGGCAGCTAAGTCAGTTCGGGGATCGCCCAATCCACTGGTTCACGGCCAGCGTCCGCTAGCGCCTGGTTAGCTTTGCTGAAGGGCCTGCTTCCAAAGAACCCGCCCGATGCCGACAAAGGCGAAGGATGCACCGACTCGATCACCGTGTGGCGAGCCTCATCGATCAAGGATTTCTTGCGCCGAGCCGAGCCGCCCCAGAGTATGAACACCACCCGCTCGGTCTTGTTGTTGACGGTGCGGATCACTTGGTCGGTGAAGGTTTCCCAGCCACGGCCTTGATGGCTGCCTGCTTGACCCGCACGAACCGTCAACGTGGCGTTGAGCAGCAGCACTCCTTGGCGGGCCCAGTGCTCTAACGAGCCGTGATCAGGTGTCGGCGTGCCGATGTCTTCGCTGAGTTCACGTAGGATGTTCACCAGCGACGGGGGTTTGGCGATCCCTGGACGCACCGAGAAGCTCAAGCCGTGAGCTTGCTGCGGTCCGTGGTAGGGGTCCTGGCCGAGGATCACCACCTTCAGCGACGCATACGACGTGAGGTGAAGAGCCGCAAACACTTCATCTTGAGGCGGGAACACTCGATAGCGCTCCCGCTCATGCCGCACGAAGTCTTGCAGTTCACCCCAATAGGGCTTGGTGAACTCGTCACGCAGCAGCGGGTTCCAGTCAGTCTTCACAGATCGCTGGCCTGTCCAACATCAGCCACCGTTCGTTCCTTAAGGCAAATCAAGAGTTCGGGCAGCGTCAATCGCATCCTCAAAGGGTGGAGGCTCGCCAATCGCAACCCTAGGGATCTCGCCCTGATACTCACTACGCAAGGCTTCGTATGCCGTTGAGCCGGGCAAGAAGATGGGGCTGGCCCCGTATCCGTCTTTGGGGCGATCCACTAACGGCCCGCCGCCTCGGTTCATTTGATGCCACCACTCTGGCACGTTCTCTCGACACTGATCGCCGTGCGTTTTGTTGTTAGCGATGTGATACAGATCGTAAATATCTCTCACTCGCCCTCGCAGCTTCTCTGTGTTCTCTGTGGCTGCCAGACGATGCAAGGCGTCTAGCTTGTTGGAGGCGATGTATGCAGGCAGGATCACTGGCAACACAAATCCGCCCAGCTCAGGGAACTCCTCGCAAAGGCTGTCTGGGTCATCTGAACATCTGGCGATCAGCCCAGCTACTTGGCTCGAACTCGTGATTTGTTCCGCTGGCAATGTTTCGAGAACGTGATCAACCTTAAGGCCCGGGCCCTCGTAGTCCGTGAAGTATGTATGCGTTATTGACGAAGACCCTGTTGTTTCTCCCGTTGCGCCAAGAACGTCAGCCACCACGTCTGTCACTTTGGCACGGATTCGCTTGAAGGACATTTTGGAGGAACCGGGGGGCTGAATGATGGCGGCATCAATATCTTGAGACCATCGAGGCGAAACTTGCCAAGCAGCACTCAGGCAGGTGCCTCCCCCAAAAGCCCATACACCTTTTATGGGCAACTGCTCCATTGTGCGGCCCTGCTTGATGTCTTTATTGGTGAGCCCAGCTCTAAAGATTCCATCCTCTGAGAGAGCGGCAGCGATCCCGCTTAGCCCCCGCATGAGCCAATAATCGTGAACTATCTGCGACCGGAGTAGCCCAGTTGCTGAGGTAGTGTCATCCACCAACGTTTTGAAAGCGCTTGGATTGTCTGTGAGCAGTCGAGTGCTCACAGAGCGGTTCTCCTTACGTTCGTGCATGTGAGGCGGAATCGGTTTGGGTTGAGGCGAAAGTGTCCAGCTTTCCCTGGTATTCCGCGGGGTTGCTGATGCGCTCGTTTAGAAGCATCTGAACTCACACCAGTACCCAGCCCTCCTGGTCAGCCTTGTAACGCGCCTCAATCGCAGTGGCCACATCCTCAATCCGTTCCTTCAGCGGCTTCTTCAGATCTTTAGCCCCGTGTTCAATACTCCATCGCTCGCCGTCGGTTAGCTTCTCAAGGGGAGCGGCAGCCCTCAACGCATCTGGGCGCAAATCGCCGCCAAGCCCTTTCAGTGTGCGCCAAAACTGGCGTTCGGGTCGGGTCATGATCTCGTCGAGCAGATCATCCCATTTGCGTTCCACCTTGCCGGACTGTCGTACAGCTTCCAGCAGCGAGCACTCAGCGCCGCTCAGCTCTAATCTGTGTTTCGCGTCTGGGAGCTGCTCCCAGCGAATCCACGGCAAGAGAGGAGTGGAGGGCAGAGAGTCAGCAGCCGTCATCAAATAAACCGCATTCGGCACCTGCCACACCCAATACAGCTGATGCAATCCAGTGCAACCAGCCATGCCAGCGCCCTGGCCTGCAACCCGAAACGCTGCCCTCATCACATCGATATAACTGTAATCTATCGGCCATAAATCCTTCTGTTTGAAGTACAAGCCGTAATGAACCCTTTGGATTCCACTGGCGTCTGGGTCTGCTGCCATCCTGGACAACATGGACTGCACGGTCGCCGACGATCCTGGCACCTCGTTGGGTTCAAACAATGAGCGAGGCGCAAGATTCTCAATCCATTGACGGGAGACGCTCTTGATAGGCATGACCCCAGCTTACCACACTTGCGAACCTGTGCATCTATTTGCAAGGGTATCTTCAGTCCTGAGAGAGTGAAAATCAAGACAAGATGGGGCAAAAGCTAAGATCACGGAAGGGTCGTGCAGCAAGACACCGGTAATGCCTGGGCTTCCGTCAACGGAGAGAGCGTGCCGACACGAGTGGTGTTCGGCGACGATGACTCGCTAGTGCTGCTCGGTGCTTACACGCTTGAGGGCTTGCATCTAGCAGTTGATCCTGTTCACCAGCGCTTTCTACCAGTCACACAGCATCCGGCTTGCCCGTCGGTGAGTTGCGCTGCTTAGAAACCGAAAGCGAGCGCCATGACCCAGACCGACAACAGCGACGACAACCCGAGCCAGTCGTTACCCGCAGAACTGTGGTTCGACTCCTCTGCTGGACAGGCAACCAGCCGCAGCGCTGAGCAGCCGAACGGCGGCACCGAGCAGTCTGAGAGTCAAGATCAGGCTGAAAAACCCGCTGTGCCTAATGTTTGGGTCATTCGAGCTGGCAGGCAAGGCGAGTCAGCGGAGTCGTTCATCAAGGAAGGTGTTGCTGCGGTCGGCTTCGGCAACCTTCCCGATCTGTCGCAGGTCTCAGGCCGGGACGAGATAGCTGCATTAATCAGAGAAGATGATCCTCAGGCCAACGAAGGGAGTGTCAGGAACCGAGCAGGTCAACTCTTGACACTAAGCTCAAAAGTCGGCCGGGGCGACCTTGTTGCGATGCCACTGGCGGTCGGCTCGCAATTCGCTCTCGGAGTAGTAACTGAGCCGTATCATTACCGCCACGACGCTGACTTGCGCCACACTATTTCGGTCAACTGGAAACGCACGAACATAACCCCGCTCCTAGACCTGCGTAAGGTGCTACCTCGCCGAGGAACCATCAGCCAAGTGATAGACAATGCAGATCGCCTCCGGCAGTTGATGATGACAGGCGAAGACCCAGGCCCGCCTCCCGATCACTTACAACCTGGGGTATCGCTGAAGCCTTCTGTGGGCCTGGCTGGAGTGGCGAGCAGTTTGCTTGTTGATGTCCAGTTCTTGGAGGACATTGTGGCTTTGCTGGCCGACAAGGGGCAGGTGATCTTCTACGGGCCTCCAGGGACCGGCAAGACATACCTAGCGCAGAAATTGGCAAAGCATTTGGCCTCAGATGACGAGTGTCGGTCTCTTGTGCAGTTCCATCCGTCTACCTCCTATGAGGACTTTTTCGAGGGTTACCGACCTGTAGGCACCAGCAAAGAAGCCGTTATCGCCTACGAGTTGATGCCCGGGCCTTTGGCTCGGATTGCCAAGCACGCAGTCGACAACCCTGACAGACGGCACGTAATGATCATTGACGAGATCAATCGCGCGAACCTGCCGCGTGTGCTTGGAGAGTTGCTGTTCTTGCTTGAATACCGCGACAAGAGCATGACCACTCTCTACCGGTCAGACAAACTGTTTTGGCTGCCTAAGAATCTTTGGTTTATTGGCACGATGAACACCGCCGACCGCTCGATTGCGCTAGTGGACGCAGCGCTGCGGAGACGGTTTAATTTTGTGCCGTTCTTCCCTGATGATGGCCCGATGGCTGGACTGCTTGACCGTTGGCTAGAACGCGAGGGCGAACCCGAGTGGATTGGCCGTCTTGTCTCAGCGGTCAATGAAGAACTCAAGAAGGATCTTGAAGGCTCACATCTCTTGTTGGGGCCGAGCCATTTCATGAAGAAGAAATACGGCTCATCGCCCGACTCACAAAAAGAGCAACTGCGCCGCATTTGGGCATACAACATTGAGCCGTTTATTGAGGACCAGTTCTTTGGTGACCCCGACCAGATCGCAAACTTCAAGTTCGATGCCGTCATCAATCGCCACGGGCCTGAAGCAAAAGTTGTCCCTGAAGCACACAACGACAGCAATGATGCAAATAGCGGCAACGAGACATGACCGCCGTGTTGCAGGAGGCTGAAACCGCTGACCGCGCGCTCGCCGACACTCTCAGCAATGCCGACGATCCCGACGAGCACTCAACCCAACCAGTCCAACTCCGCGAGTACACCAGCCAAGAACTGAAACTGAGCGAGGAGCAAGCCAGCAAGCTGAACCTCCTCGGCAATGGGCGTTACCTGTCGGTAGCACCAAACGAGCATCTAGGACACTGGCAAGTAACTGCACGCAACTATGTCGGTTCGGTCAATGCGGCGGGTCTGCAAGTTCTGGTGAGGCCCAAGATCCCGCTACAAAACCTGTTTCTGCTGTTAGAGGTGGGTCTGCGCGAGCAGGACTGGCGAGATGAAGCCGTCAACTACGAAACAACCGCCAACCTTCTGCCAGCGATGATTTCATGGTTCGCTCGCACCACTGAGACTTGCCTCGCTCGCGGGCTCTACCACTCCTACCGAGAGCAGCGCGACAGGTTGATCGCCTTGCGGGGTCGTATCGACATTGCCCGACAGTTCACCCAGCCCGGCATGGTCATCCCAACAGCCTGTCGGTTCACCGAGTTCACCGCTGACGTGATTGAGAACTCGTATCTGAAAGCAGCCGTGTCACGCTCGCTGAAGGTGCCTGGCGTGCAACCAGTTGACCGGCATCGGCTCATGCAACACCTTGTCACCCTTGAAGAGGCTGCTGAGCAGCGGCATCATCACAGCGATCACGACCACATCACGTTCACCCGCCTTAATGAGCACTACAAACCGGCCCTGCACCTTGCTCGGTTGATCCTTGCGAACCTCACTCTGCGAGACGACATCGGCGGCACACAGGCATCGGCTTTCATGCTGGACATGAACGAGCTTTTTGAGCGGTTCGTGACCGAACGCCTGACACGAGCCTTGCGAGGCAAGCTTGAGGTGAAGAGCCAACATGATGATCGCCTTGACACAAACGAGGCAGTCACGATCCGACCCGACCTTGTGTTCCAGACAGCTGGCAAGCCACGGTTCGTGGCCGACATCAAATACAAACTCACCAGCGACACAGCCATCAGCCCAAACGCCGACCTTTACCAACTGCTGGCCTACACAACTGCGCTCGACGTGACTGAAGGTCTGCTGATCTACTGCCTTGACGCCAACCCCGAAACCCTAAGCAGCAAACCCCGAGTGGGTCTGGGCGCTCAGTCTGTGCGAGTGAAACACACCGGAAAGCTGCTGCACACCTATGCGTTAGATCTGTCAGTTACCGCTAACCGGATAGCTGACCAACTGCAAGAGTTAGCCAACTGGATCGCCGAACACTGACAGCTAGCTATTTGCTCAGTTTCTAAGCAGCGCAACTCACCTACGGGCAAGGTGGAGGATGGTTGTGCTTGAGCGGGGTAACGCTGTTGATTTGGCGCTTCATCTAGGCGCTGCCTCTATGCGTCCTGTAGGTGCTTCCTCTAGGCTCAACGGTTGTGAGCATGCCACGAACCCTTAGCGAGAAGATCTGGGATCGCCACACCGTGACACGCGGCACCGACGGCGAACCTGACCTGCTTTACATTGACCTTCACCTGATCCACGAAGTCACCTCGCCTCAAGCTTTCGCCGGTCTCAAACTGGCCGGACGTCAAGTTCGCCGCCCTGACCTGACCATCGCTACAGAAGACCACAACGTCCCCACAGCCGACACCGACAAACCCATAGCCGACACCACGAGCCGCAACCAGATCGAAACCTTGCGCCGCAACGCTAAATCCTTCGGCATCACCAACTTCCCGATGGGTCACGACAAGCAGGGAATCGTGCATGTGATCGGCCCTGAGCAAGGCTTGACCCAGCCCGGCATGACCATCGTGTGCGGCGATTCTCACACCTCAACTCACGGAGCTTTCGGCGCGATCGCTTTCGGTATCGGCACCAGCGAAGTAGAGCATGTCCTCGCCACTCAGACTCTGCCTCAGATGCGACCCGGCACCATGGCCGTCACCGTCAACGAAGCTCTGTCACCGCAATGCAGCGCCAAAGACTTGATCTTGGCGATCATCGGCCAACTCGGCACTACCGGCGGGGTCGGCAGCATCATCGAATATCGCGGCACCGCTATTGCAGCTCTCACGATGGAGGGCCGCATGACAGTGTGCAACATGTCAATCGAAGCGGGTGCCAAAGCTGGACTAATCGGCCCCGACGACACCACCTTCCAATACCTGTCAGGCCGTGAACATGCGCCACCTGAAGAACTGTGGCAAGAAGCTGTCAACGACTGGCGCAGCCTCAACAGCGACCTTGGTGCCGTATTCGACAGCGAAGTCGTGCTTGACGCTACTGAGATATCGCCGATGGTTACTTGGGGCACCAACCCGGCGCAGTCAGTGTCGCTGAACGCTGCGGTGCCGGATCCTGACAGCTTCGATGATCCTCACAGGCGCGAAGCCGCAGCACGAGCTCTTGATTACATGGGACTGAAAGCCGACACCGCGATGCGCGACATTGCTGTTGACACTGTGTTCATCGGATCGTGCACAAACAGCCGCATCGAAGACCTCCGCGTCGCTGCTGCGGTGGCTCAGGGAAGACACGCAGCCAGCAATGTGCGCACTTTGGTTGTGCCGGGTTCACGACAAGTCAAAGCACAAGCCGAAGCCGAAGGACTCGACAAGATTTTCCGCGATGCCGGTTTCGATTGGCGAGAGCCAGGATGCTCAATGTGTCTAGCAATGAACCCCGACAAGTTGACACCCGGCGAGCGGGCTGCGAGCACCTCAAACCGCAACTTCGAAGGCCGTCAAGGTCGCGGCGGACGCACTCACCTGGTTTCGCCAGCGACCGCAGCAGCCACAGCTGTTACTGGCCGTTTCGCTACCGCAAGCGATCTGCAATGAACACACCGAACCACCCAACATCCACATCCGTACCCACACTCACGTCAACACATCGCGCACCATCGAATTTGAGGCAAAACAAATGAAAGCTGTATCTGTTGTGAGCGGTACGGCAGTGCCTCTGGATCGAAGCGATGTAGACACCGACCAGATCATCCCTTCGGACTGGCTCAAACAGGTGTCACGCACCGGTTTTGAGAAAGGGCTCTTCTCGGAATGGCGCGACAGCCGCGATTTCGTGCTCAACGACGAGCGCCACGCTGGTGCCATCATCTTGTTGGCTGGTGCCAATTTCGGCACCGGATCATCGCGAGAGCACGCAGTATGGGCTTTGCAGCAATACGGTTTCGACGCAGTAATCAGCCCCCGCTTTGCCGACATTTTCCGCAACAACTGCACCAAAAACGGCCTTGTTCCAGCTCAGCTCTCCACCGAAGCCGCCGCAGAGTTGATGGCCGCTGTTCAAACCGATCCCAGCCTAGAGATCACCGTTGATGTCACAAGATGCACAGTAGAAGCACCAGCTATCGGCTTTGAGGCATCGTTCCCGCTTGAAGCCGCAACCCAGCAGCGCCTGATCGAAGGGCTTGACGACATCAGCATGACACTGAGCCACACTCAAGCCATCAACGACTACGAAACCCGACGCCTGCAGTGGCTGCCAACAGCGGGCTAAACCAGCCAACAGCAACAAATCCTCAAGTTCTCAAGCCCTCTAGTTCTCTAATCCTCGAAGAGAAAAATCCTGTATCAGCGGAACTGACTACCCAGCCGAAGCGTCTAACACTGAAACACCTAACACGCTGCACGCCACTGCGGCAGAAAGTTGAGGATACAACATTGTTAGCTATATCATCTTCTGATATGTCAGATCGAACCATTACAGCGTCTAGAGATACGTCGCAGGCAACTTCAGCGCTGACCGCAAAAAGAATCACGCGGGCGGTGACAGCCGCAGTTGTGGCTTTGGTGATGCTTACCTCTGCTTGCTCTAGCAGTCCGTCGGGTGATCCTGATGTCTCAGGCTCAGCTCAGCCCAGATCCACAGGCACAAGCAACAACGGCAACAGCAATGCCACAAACAACACGAGCACAAGCAACACGGGCAACAGCAACAACGTCATAAACACGAGCAGCAACACGGCGACAGGCACTAACGACGACACGGTTATCCAGCTTGACCCCGATGATGTGACCCTGACTTCACGCCTTGTCGCTTTCGGTGGCTGCGACGCACTGCTGGACTACCTGCACGAAGAATATTCGGCAAGAGTCGGACCTTGGGGACTCAACAACTACGACGTTCCAGCAGCCAGAAGGGCCGTCCAGGCCGAAGCAGACATGATGGCCGAAGCAGCCATGGCCGAAAGCGATGATGCTGCTATCACAGACACTCAGAGCGCTCAGGCCAGTGTCGGTGTGGTGGGTGAAGGCCCCGAGTTCTCAGGCACCAACGTGCAAGAGTCTGGAGTCGACGAAGCCGACATCGTCAAAACCGACGGGCGGCGCATTTTTACGCTGGCTTCTGGGCGTCTCGTGGTGGTGGACGTAGCCAACCGCGCCAAAATCGGCGAGGTTCAAGTGGCCGAAGGTTGGAGCTACGAGCTTTTCATCAACGGCGACTCTCTGCTACTAATCACGCAGAACCAAGACGAATGGGACTACCAAAGCGGCGGAACTCAAACGGTGCTACAGCAGATTGATGTCAGCAATGCAACCCCTGAAATCGTAGAAACTCTCAAAGTTCAGGGCAACTACATCAGTGCCCGCAGCGTTGCTGGCACTGCTCGGGTGGTGCTGCGCTACGACCCGCAATGGTATTTCCCGTTCGTTTATCCCCAAAACGACAGCGCCACCGAAACAGCAGCCGCAGCCAACCGGGCTGCGATCTTGGCGACCACACTCAACGACTGGCTGCCGCGTTACACCACCGAAGCTGACGGCAACCCCTCACAAGGCTCTCGGTTGGTGCCCTGTGAAGCAGTACACGCCCCGGCAGTGTTCTCCGGTTTTGGTATGACCTCGGTGCTGAGCGTGCCTATCGGCGAGCCAATCGACCCAACACTGTCAACCGCAGTCACAGCAGCAAGCAGCATCGTCTACGCATCCACCTCTTCGTTGTATGTGGCGACCACTCGCTGGATCAACCCCGACATCATCACAGCAGAAGACGTTGACACGAGCGTGACCGGCATTTTGGCGAGCACTTCCGATGCCGTGTCCGATGCCGTTTCCGATGGCGTGTCCAGTGCCAACGAAAACGGCAGCACCAGCAGCGACGAGGATTTCTGGCAGCAGCAGGAGCGCACCAACGTTCATCGTTTCGACATCACTGGTGACGCAGCTACCTATGAGTCCTCAGGCGAAGTGCAGGGCGTTATACACAATCAGTTCTCGCTGTCAGAGCATGACGGTTATCTGCGGATCGTTACCACGACAGGCGATTTTTGGAGCGAGCGCTCCGAGAGTCAGGTACGTGTGCTTGACACCAACGGTTCAGAACTTCGCGAGGTCGGCAGCGTCGGCGACATCGGTCGAGGCGAAAACGTGCAATCAGTGCGGTTCGTGGGTGATATCGGCTATGTGGTGACTTTCCGCCAGATTGATCCCTTCTACACCATCGACCTTTCTGACCCGACCAACCCTCAGATCCTGGGAGAGTTGAAGATCCCCGGCTTTTCTAGCTATCTGCATCCCATCTCTGACACGTTGGTCATAGGGGTCGGATCAGACGCTGATTTCACTGGTCGGATTACTGGTGCCAAAGTCTCACTGTTTGATGTCAGCGATCTTTCAGCACCAGCGGAGGTAGCGGTGTGGAGCGCGCCCGACGGCTGGAACGACATCGGTTGGGATCATCGGGCGTTTCTTTGGTGGGCACCCGAGCAACTAGCGGTGCTGCCGGTCACGATCTATGGCGACTCCTTTGACGGTGCATGGGCTGGCGCAGTGGCACTGCGAGTCGCTGACGGAGCGATCACCGAAATAGGACGCATCGACCATGAAGTAGCTGGAGAGGTGGCTGGACTGACCGACTGTCGCCGCCTCAGCGCATCCGATCTGCGATCCACCGACAGCAACAATTTCAGCACCGAACTCGAATATCTACTCAGCGACAACGACAGCTACAGAGCGATTTTGGCCTGCCGCGACGGTGATGAGGGCATGACCGGCTTTGAGTGCTATCCAGAGTCATGGCTTGACGAAGAGGGCCAAGAGTTGGGGCTGCTGCGCGGCACTGAGAGCATCTCACTGTGCTGGCCCAGCGACCAGCCTGACAAGATCTCGCGCAGTATGGTGATCGGTGATGAACTTTGGACGCTTGGTCATAAAGGCTGGGGTTATTTCAACGGATCAACAAAGGCCCGGCTGCATGTCAACGACCTGCAAAGCCTGGAACGTCTCGCTGCGCTAGTGCTGCCCTAGTGCTCTGTCCTAGTGCTGCGGTAACAAAACGCTGGCCAGAGCCGATTTTTAGCGCATATTTGACAGGCATGAACACCATCATGGGGCCGGTAGGCTGACAAGCATGTCTCGCCTGATTTCACGATTCGTACGTTTGCTCAAGTTCGGTGCTGTTGCTGGTGCAGCCGTGGGTGTAGGAAGACTGGTGCTCAATCGCAGGCGACAGTCCGCAACATCAGAAGCGTCTTGGCCCACTATCGCCGAAACCGCAGCCCAAAACGGCCAACCCGTTGAAGGCACTACCAGCACACATGACAGCGCAGATTCCGCAACCTCAACCGATGCCACCGACAATGCCGAGACTGCTGACACCGCCGAAACTACCGAGACTGCTGACAGCGATGACAGCGATGACAGCACTGCAGACACAGACGACGACAAAGCCTGACCAAGCCTCAAGGCCGCAACGATTACACGGTCGTCGGATTAGAGGCCGCTGATCTCCAGTTTGACAGGTGCCTCTGCGGGAGTGAATCCGAGCACTCGCCCGAAGAAAGCCAGTTCGGACTGCAAAGCAACAACAATGTTGCCTGCTTTGCGAAAGCCGTGCTGTTCACCTTCAAAAAGTAGGTAGGCAACCGGCACGCCTTTGGCTTTGAGAGCCTCCACGATCATCTCCGACTGCGACGGCGGCACGATCTTGTCCTGATCTCCTTGCAACACGATCATCGGCGCATCAAAACCGTCGATGTGATGGATCGGTGACCGGGCACGATAAACCTCTTCGGCTTGCGGGTAAGGCCCAACGAGACGATCCAAATAGCGCGACTCGAACTTGTGAGTGTCAGCGGCCAAAGCCTCAAGATCAGCGATCCCGTAACGGCTAGCACCCGCCGCAAACCTGTCGTGGAAGGCCAGCGCCGCAAGAACAGTGAAACCTCCTGCGCTGCCGCCACGGATTATTAGCCGCTGCGGATCAGCATCGCCTCGGTCAGCCAGAAACTGTGCCGCAGCAATGCAATCCTCAACGTCGCTGACACCCCAGGCGCCCTCTAGGCGGCGGCGATAGCTGCGTCCGTATCCGGTTGAGCCGCGATAGTCAACATCTACCACTGCGATGCCCCGCGAAGTCCAGTAGATGATCCCGAGCTGCAGCTGACGGCGAGCTGCTGCGGTGGGGCCGCCGTGAGCGGTCACCAGCAACGGGGGCAGTTCGCCGGGCGGTGCCACACAGGCCGCATTGGCAGGCTTGTAATACAGGGCGTGCGCTGTTTCATCGCCTTCAGCTCCGGTGGGGAAGCTGATCACTTCCGGCTCGATCAAAAGACTGGCATCAAAGTCAAGCGAACGCGCCGAGCGTAGTGCCTGGCGTTCAACAGCGCCGTCGGGTTGGATACGCACAGCCACTACCTCAACTTCGTGCCTGTAACCAGCACCCGCATAAGCCAGAACTGTTGCCGCAGCATCAGCCGACTCGGTCTCAGACGCTTCAGGACCACCAGCAGCAGGATCATGCAAGCGCGCGAAAGCCAGTGACGAGATCGAAGAGTCAGGCAGTTCCAACGCCCGCCCGTTTATCAGTATCTGATCACCGGATGCTCTAGCTGCAACAGCCGCCACATCTGTGCCAGCAGCAGCCCAGCGCTGCATCCCGAAAACCCACGGCGGGGTGGCCACATCAAAGTCGCCGATCACCACCGGCAGCAGCGACCCGCTGTCGATGCACGCTTCATAGAGTCCCCACCAGTTGTCGTGATCACTGCAAACCAGCAGCCTCGACCCCGCCTCCGAATCCGTTCCAGACAACATGACCCAGCCAGGCTCGCACAAGCTGCGGTCGCCTTCGTTGCCTAGCACTAGAAGCTCAGCACCTAGCTGCGCGTCTTCGAACTCGTGAACATGCAGCCGGGTGGCGTCCCAACCCATGTTGGGATGATCCCAAGAAATCCAGGCCAGCTTCGACCCGTCAGGCGAAAGCCGTGGTGTCATCACGAAATCAGCGCCTGACCACAGCACACGCATCTGCTGCGAACCGTCGCAAGCCACCGCCACTAGACGATTCACCGGCTCAGCACCGGCACCGGTACCGCTGCTCAGGTCATGGCGCTCCTCCACGCACACGCTCCAGGCACCGTCGGGGGTGATCCGACCGTCTGCGTAACGCCACGCTCGAGGCTCAGTTGGCTCACCGGTCAGCAGCAGCGGCTGCTCACCCGGACGATCAATCCTGCGCAGCCGCTGATCAGCAAACTCGACGTAATAAAGACAGCCGTCAAAAGGCCACCATCCTGCGCCACCGTATTCGTGTACTAGGGTGCGAACATTGGCATCAGGCGGGGTGACCTCTTGGGCTTTGCCACCGCGCAAGTCGCAGCGCATCACTGCGGTTCTTCCGGCCTCATCAGGGCGGCTTTCAGCCCACCACAACAACCAAGGCCGCAACGGATCGGCTATTACCTCTGAGATTGATGCTGCGCCTTGCACCAAACACTCAGCAGTCACCGGTGAAGGCCACTCACCATAGGGCAGCACTTGCGGCTCGCTCATTGCAGCACCCGAACCAGACGTTGCACCCATCAAACGCTGAGCAGTTCGACCATGCGGTTCACGCCTTCGTTCAAGTCGTCATCACCCAACGCGAACGAAAGCCTCAAACCGCCGCCGACACCGAAAGCCTCACCAGGCACCACCGCTACCTTGGCCCGCTCCAAAAGCAGATCAGCCAACTCAAGAGTGCTAGTCGGCCGAACCCCGCCGAAGTCACAACCCAACAATCCCGAAGCGTCGGGATAGGCGTAGAACGCGCCTTGGGGTTCGGGGCACACCAGTCCGTCAATGCCGCTCAACAGTCGGTGCATCGTGAGGCGTCTGCGATCAAAGTGGCTGCGCATCTGCGCTACTGCGTCCAGCGATCCCGACACGGCGGCCAACGCGGCAGCCTGAGCGACATTGCACACGTTGGAAGTGCAGTGACTTTGCAGGTTGCGGGCGGCGGCTACAGCATTGGAGGGTCCGATCATCCAACCGACACGCCAACCTGTCATTGCGTAAGTTTTGGCTACGCCGTTGAGCACGATGCAATGTTCACGAATTTGTGGCACCACCACAGGCATCGAATGATGCTGCGCGTCACCGTAGGTGAGATGTTCATAAATCTCATCGGTCAGCACCCAGATGCCGTTATCTGCCGCCCAGGTGCCGATCTCTTTGATCTCGGCTAGTGGATACACGGCACCGGTCGGGTTGGAAGGCGACACGAACACCAGCGCTTTGGTGCGTGACGTTCGCGCGGCTTCCAGTTGCTCAACGCTGACACGGAAGCCATTTGTGGCTGTGGTCAGCAGCGGCACTGCCACACCGCCGCTGAGTGCTATCGGCTCTGGGTAGGTGGTCCAATACGGTGCTGGCAACAGCACCTCGTCGCCTGCGTCAACCACTGCGGCAACAGCGTTGTAGACGGCGTGCTTGCCGCCGTTGGTTATGAGCACATCGCCCGGGTTGACTTCAAGCCCTGAGTCGCGCAGAGTTTTGGCCGCTACTGCCTCACGCAGTTCGGGTAACCCTCCAACACCGCTGTATTTATGATTCTTGAGATCACGACACGCTGAGACGGCTGCCTCCACGATGTGATCTGGGGTCGCGAAATCAGGCTCACCAGCACCGAAACTGATGACCTTCTCCCCCGCCGCACGCAACGCCGCTGCCTTAGCGGTCACCGCCAAAGTCGCGGAGGGCGCTATAGCGCCAACACGCCGCGAGATACCATCGCTAGTTGTTGTCATAGCGTGAGCGTAGTGGGCCCCAGCCCGCCCGCTCCGCACTCAGCCCTAGTGTCCAGCTTTCGGCGCTCAGTTCAACGCTTCATTTTTGCTGTTTGCCTGTGCTGTTGCTTGGAGTGAGATTGCGCGTCTGCCAGAATGTTGGTAATGACTGATCAGAGTGCCAAGAACCTCAACACAATCACTGTTCCTGCTGAGCTTCTGCCGAGCGACGGCCGTTTCGGCAGCGGGCCTTCCAAGTTCCGGCCAGAAGCGGCTCAAGCCCTAGCACAACGTGCCGTGGATTATCTCGGCACTAGCCATCGCAAAAGTGGTGTACGCAAAGTGGTGGCGCAGCTGCGTGCCGGGATTGCTCAGCTTCTCAAAGCGCCCGACGATTACGAAGTGGTGCTCGGCAACGGTGGCGCTACCGCCTTCTGGGATGCCGCGAGTTTCGGTCTGATCGAACAGCGCAGCCATCATCTGTCGCTCGGTGAGTTCAGCTCGAAATTTGTGACGGTCACCGAAACCGCACCGCATCTTGAGGCACCGTCAGTTCAAGTCGGCGACTTCGGCACCGCTCCACCCCTGCAAGCAGTCGACGGAGTTGACGCCTACTGCTATCCCCACAACGAAACATCCACAGGGGTAATGCTGGCGGTTCGCCGTCCCAGCGGCGACGACACGGCTGACAAGGCTCTGGTGCTTGTGGATGCCACCTCCGCAGCAGGAGGGCTGCGCTTTGACCCGAACGACTGCGATGTTTACTATTTCGCGCCGCAAAAGGCTCTATCCAGCGACGGAGGCTTGTGGATCGCGCTGTTCTCACCTGCGGCTGTTGAGCGGGTCGAGCGCATCTCGGCTTCGGGCCGCTGGACTCCAGCGTTTTTGGATCTCAAGGCGGCGCTAGATAACTCCCGCAAAGACCAGACTTATAACACGCCTGCGCTAGCGACAGTGTTTTTGACTGTGCAACAGGTGGACTGGATCAACAACAACGGCGGCTTGGAATGGGCCGCGTCACGCTGCGACCGCTCCGCTGAGATCATCTACAGCTGGGCGCAAGCCAGCGAGTTGGCTTCACCTTTCGTTGTTGACGAAGCGGCCCGCAGCCGCGTGGTTGCCACCATCGACTTTGATGATCGGATCAGCGCAGACGACATCAGCGCGGTGCTGCGAGCCAACGGCATCGTCGACACTGACGGTTACCGCAAGCTGGGTCGCAACCAGCTGCGTATCGGCCTGTTTCCAGCAGTAGAACCCGCCGATGTTGAGGCTCTGACTAACTGCATAGACCACATAGCCGAACGCTTGATGATCTGAGCTTCATCGGAGCTTCAGCCACTGCCCTCAGCCCATCAGAGCAGCCACCCACAGGCGCGACATTGACCGGCCTGTGTAATCAGGCCGGTCAATGCTCAGTCTGGATCAGAACCTAGTCAGGGTTGAGGCTCTGATTGCTTGTTGTGCAAAGTGTCGCTGAAGAGGACGGTTTATTAGAGACCGGCTCGCTGGGCAGCACCTGTGCCATCGGGATCACGGTTGTAATTCGAGCTGTTGTAGGCCCGTTCGTTGGTGGCTCTTGCTGACCGGTCACGGCCGCCTATACCGCCTCGCACTTCGTCGAGTTCGTCTTCAGTCAGCTCTCGCTGGCTGGCTTCTGTAACAGACTTTTCGCTCATGTTGCTCCCCTTTTTGTGGTTACTTGATCGGGTTTATTACCCACAGCGGTACGCCTGATCGAACCGCTGCATAAGACAGCATAGCAGTCAGACAAGCAGCGATGCAAACACCACCCTTCGCTCACTAGCGTCTGGCAAGAATTGGCCGCTGAAATCAGCCGGGTCTCACAGGAGCTGGCGGCTCACTAACTCACGGAAGCGGCCCGGGGCTTGCAATAGCTCGTCGTAGTCGCCGACTTGCACCACTCGTCCCGCGTCGATCACATAGATCCGATCCGCTCGCCGGATAGTGGAGAGCCGATGGGCTATCACGATGCGGGTGACTCCCAAACCCTCGATGCTGTTCATCACGTCGGCCTGGCTACGAGAATCAAGCCAGCTGGTCGCCTCGTCAAGTATCAAGATGCGAGGCTGGCGCGCCAACGCCGAAGCGATGCGGATGCGTTGAATCTGACCTCCCGACAATACTCCGGCACGATCAGCGACCATCGTCATCATCTGCATCGGCATCTCGGCGATGTCACGATCAACCGCTGCGAGACGCGCTGCTCTCCATGCGTCTTCAAGGGTTAGATCTTCGGACATGCCGATGATGTTCTCGGTCAGGCTTCCCGGCTGCAGCGAGCCGTCCTGAGGCACAAAACCGATCTGGCGACGCACCGCTCGTCTGTCAAGGTTTCGTAGATCGCGACCGTCAAAGAAAACCGCGCCGCGCTCGGGAGTGTCAAGTCCGAGCATCACCCGCAGCAGTGTGCTCTTGCCTGCGCCGGAACCACCAACCACAGCAACGAACTCGCCTGCACGGGCCGCGAGTGTCACCTCGTCAAGCACCAGAGGGCCGTCGTTGTGATAGCGGAAACTGACCTGATCCACTGCAATCTCACCTTCAAGCACGGTTGGCGAGGCCGAAACAGCGGCATCGCGTTCGGGTACCGCTTGCAGCACTGGGGTCATCTGCTCATAAGACGTGAATGCTTCGGCGAGCGCATCTGTGGCACGGCCTAGATCAGCGACAGCGCCATACAAAACGAACGAGGCTGCCAGCACCACAGCAAAATCGCCTACGCCAACGGCATCACCGCGGCTGATCGTCACCGCGCACAATACCGCAGCGAACACGAACGGGTACGCCGAACTGAAAGCAGCGAGATGCTCATCTATGCGCGCACCGCGAATCTCGGCGACCTGTTTGTGGCGGTAGGCATCAGCCCATGATGCGAACGCGGCTGTCTCAGCACCGCTGGCTCGAATCTTCGTGATGCCTCCGATGAACTGCAGCAACCGACCCCACAAGTCACGCACCGCGGTGTGCCAGCGACGCTGATGAGGGATCTGAGCCAAACCGAGACCAACGATCACAGCAAGTGCCACTGCTGACATCGCCACCGCCACGGCTGCTAGTGCAGCATCGTAGAAGAACAGCACTCCCAGAGTCGGCAACAAGAAGATCACTGATGCTGCCACGTTCACCACCACCCCTGAAAGCAGGTCGCGCACCTGCTGGAAAGCTGCCATACGCACCGCTAACTCTCCAGAGACCGTGTCTCTCAAAAACGGCAGCGGCAACGCCAGCAGGCGATCCCAGGCCGCTGCACTGAGACGTGCCCCGACCCGCGCTTCAAAGCGCAGCAGCGACATTGCGCCGAACACGCTCAGAACCATCGCAGTGAGACCCATCACAGTCAACGCCACCAAGATCTGAATCAAGGCTTCGCTGCGAGCGAACGGCAACGCCCAATCGGTGAGCATCCCCAGCGCAATAGCGGGACCCTGAGTGATCAGAGCCACGACTAGTCCTGCTATAGCGAAGCGTGCTAGGTCGCTGCCAGCACCGTGACGCGCCAGTCGCAGCAAGTCACGCGCTGTCACCGCCCGGTCGTCAGCCAGTTTCGGGTAGATCGTCCAAGCTTGTGGTGACAAGGTGTCAGCATTTCGCGACGTAACCCGCTGAGAGCTTCCGTCGGCGTTGACAGCACGGTAACCAATCAGCGTCGGTAACAGCGCTACCGGATCACCGTTGTCTTGCCGGTATGCCAGCATGGCACCACTGTCGCTTCGCCACCATTGATCCTCAGATGTGAGCTTCACCTGCCGCGCCCGCAAACCCGACGCTTCGATCACCTGCTTGAGAGTCGCCGGAGGCGCTGTGGCTGCTAGGCGCGGCTCACGGAACTCAATACCGCTGTGGCGACCGATCCGCTGTAGCGCTGCCATTAGCGCCGTGTCGTGAGCTGCGGAGTCTTCTCGTGCTCCTGTAAGGGATCTGAGCAGCATACGGGCTCGTTCTTCGGCGAGCTGGCGGTGGGTGGCGAGCGCCGTTTGGGCGTTGGCTTCATCAGCTAGCAGCAGTTGCCGGTTGAGAGCCTCAGCGCTGAAGACCATGGCGTGAAAGTCAGCCAGAGCTGCCAACAGTTCGGTGCTGTCAATCTGTGAAGCAGCCAGCACGCTGAGTTTTTGACGCTTCGTTGGGTGGCCGGTCTCGCTGTTATCAGTGCTACGGGCTGTGCTGTCGGGGCCTGCGGTTACGGTCACCCAGCTGTGTGCAGTGAGCGGCATCCAGCAGCGGCGGGCGTTGACGGCCTGTGGCAACACTTCAGTGCCCAGATACACAAGCGTTGCCGGGTCTGTGTCCGTTGGTGTCGATATCCAAACCACATCGGAACTGCGAGCACCAATAATGCTGCCGTCAGCAACCGCTAAAGAGCGCACCTCCCCCCCTGCGGTGCAAGCCTCAACCGACACAATGCCCGACTCAACAAAGTTCGCGTCATTAGCAACGTTCGTGTCATTAGCAGAGTTCGCGTCATTAGCAACGTTCGTGTCAGTAACAGAGTTCGTGTCATCAGTAGCGTCAGCGTCAGCAACAGCGTTCGTGGCAGCAGCGGCGAATGCGGCGGTATCTGAAACGGTAATGAGAGTGGTGATACGAGGGCGGTATTCGATGTCGGCTGCTACAGCGCATGTCATGTCACTAATCCAGGCGTGCGCCTGCCGCGATACTTCGTCTGCGATGATCGCGGTGATCTCAGTTCGGGTGTTGCTGCGGGGAGTTGTCAGCACAGCTGCGTCAAGGCGGAAAAGTTGCGTGTCAGCTACGCCTTTAGCCACGACGGTCAGCGGGCCAGCTAGATCAGGTAGACCAAACACCAGGCAACCTGCTTCGGCTCGAAGCAAATGTTTGGCGGCTGCGACTGCTCGGCACCGATGATGCTCCATGCAAAAAACGTCAAGCGCCCCACGGGCCACGAACCACACGCTGTTTGCGTCGTGCAAACTCATCGGCGTATTGGCCGCGGCGTAAACGGTTTCGCCGTGATCAGCCACGAACTCTGCTAGCGCAGCCGCAGCCTTGCCGGATCGGCGATTCTCAACGACGGTCACTGAGTCTCCAACAGTTGACGATAGAGGCCGTTGCGGTCAACAGACAAGGTGTCGTGAGTGCCGCGTTGCGCCACCCGGCCACGGTCAAGCACCACGATCTCGTCACAGTCACGAATCGTTGCGAGGCGATGCGCCACGATCACGCAAGTCAAACCACGCCGCCTCAAGCTGTCATCAATTTCTTGCTCGACAACAGCGTCAAGTGTGCTAGTGGCTTCGTCAGCAAGCAGGATTGACGGTTTCTGGGTAAGCGCTCTGGCGATCTCAAGGCGCTGTCTCTGCCCGCCACTAAAGTTGCGTCCTGCTTCGGAGACCATTGAGTCGTATCCGCCTGCTCGGCTCATGATCTCGTCATGGATTCGTGCGTCGCGCGCTGCCTCGATCATCTGCTCATCGTCAATTGTGGCGTTCCACATAGTGAGGTTGTCACGCACCGAAGCCGCAAAGAGATGTATCTGCTGATCAACCGAAGCCAGCGAGTTAGCGAGCACCTCCGCAGGAACGACATGGCGCGCAGCACCGTCGAAGAGGATCTGTCCACTGTCAGGCACCAGTTCACCGCTGATAAGGCGCAACAGCGTGGATTTGCCCGAGCCGGTCATCCCCACAAAAGCGACCCGTTGCCCGCTTTCGATGTTGATGCTCAGAGAGTCAATCAGCGGTGGTCGGTCTGGGTTGAAACCGAATGTGAGATTGCGTAGTTCCAGACCTCCTGCCAGCTTCAGCCGACCAGCGAAGGTCGCCACCGTCACCTTCGACGATGACTCTGCTGACGGCGATACCTTCGATGACGGTGCCTTGGATGGTGGCACTTGCGATGCTGGCTCGTCGACGGTCACGGTGTCTGCTTCGGCGGTGGCTTCAGCACTCTCAGGATCATCTAGCGCAGGATCATCTAGCGGCAGCTGCCGATTGTCGATAGGTGCCTCAAGCACGTCCTGCACACGCTGCAAGTCGGCGTCTAGCACCATGAACGCATCAGCGAACAGCACGAAACGTCCTATCGGTGCCAAAAAAGCCCCGGCCAGCGTGTAAAAGGCGATGAGAGCACCAGCGCTGAGTTCGCCTTGCGTGACCTGCCATCCACCCACACCAAGCACGATCACAGCCCCCACTATGGCGAACAGCCTTGGGAGAGCAGCGATGACGTAGCCGGTCGCTGAGAACTTCTGGCGTGCTGCGATCTCTCGAGCTTGCTGGCCGCTCCAACGCACAAAGAAATCGTCCTCAGCTGCGGTCGCTCGGATCATGTCCATGTCACGCAGACCCGCCGTCTCAATGCTTGTCAGCATGGCCTGCTCATGGCTGAACTGACGTTCGGTATCAGTGCGCATCCGGCTCAGCAGCAGCATCAGCGCGATGTTCGCAGCGGCTGCGGTAGCAAGCAGAGCCGCCAGCAGAGGATCAAAAGCGAACATCACTGCGAGCAGCACGACACTGGCAAACAGTTCAATCACAAGCAACGCAGCGCCAGTGGAGGCACCCGACGCAACCGTGTCCACTAGATGCACACGCAAGGTCAGATCGCCAGCGAAGCGATGATCAAAGAACTGTGGCGGTAGCCGGAATAAACGCCCGAGGAACCCTTGTGCGCCACTCACCGCTAAATGGATGGCCATCTTTCGGAACATGTACTGCTGGAGCCACACCAGCAGATATGCGACTGCGCCCGAAGCGGCCATTATCCAGGCCAGGGTCGCTCCCCAGCTAGTTTCGGAGCCGCTGAGAACCCTGTCAACGAACAAACCGAGCAGCACCGGCAGCACTGCCAGAGGCACGGCAGCCAGCAAACCGGCCAGCACCGAGAACGCCAGCGCACCCTTAGCAGGTGCCAGCCACGGGCACAGTTTGGCGATGATTCCTGGAGGGTTTCCTGTCGCCACGAACGAGTCGCTGCGCTGAGCCTGCAGCACAACTCCAGTGAAGGAGCGGTCGACGGTCTGCGCGTTCACCGAACGTCGACCGTTGGCGGGATCGTTCAGGTAGTAACGCCCGTTACGGACACCTTCAAGCACCACAAAATGGTTGAACTCCCAAAACAGGATCGCCGGAGCGTCAAGCTCTTTCAAAGCGTCGATATCCATGCGCCAACCGGTGAGTGTCAGTCCATAGGCGCGTCCAGCAGCGACGATGTCCGAAGCGCTGACACCGTCACGTGATACACGGCATGCCACCCGCAGCTCTTCGGTTGAAACATGCCGCCCGAAGTGACCGAGGAGTATGCCGAGGCAGGCTGCACCGCATTCGGTCGCATGCATCTGAGGGATCAGCGGCGTGCGGGATCGGCGTGTGATCAAATTGATGCGCATTTTCACTTCACGCAGGTGCCTACTACCTCAACCACCAATCGCTGGCAGTTGCTTGGACGCGTCGCTGCGGAGCGGCAGGTCGCTCAGGCATTAACCACGACCGAGCAGTAACCGGATCGGTCGTTGCGAGTCGGTAACGATGTGAGCATCACACGAATACGCCGCCTGCGACCCCAGAGCTAGATCCCTGACAGAATCAGGCGCATCGTCTAACTCGACAGCAACCGCTGAGTCACCGAGGGTGCCTGCCCTTGCCAGGCTCGCCGGGCGCAACGCAGTATTGCCTGTCGCTGCAAGGCCCGCTGCGGCTCTCGATTCGCTGATATGGCCTTCAGCGCGGATCGTATCGGTCTCGCCCGCTGCGGTGATGTTGACACTCACCGCCATTGACGGGCGAGTGCGTGCCGATTCGGTGGGTGCCATGAAAAGGATCACCGTTGGCGACGCGTCAGCGGCGTCAAGCACCTCAGCGACCACAGTGCCAGCGTTTGCAGCAGTGCCCTCAGGCGCGAGTTGTGGCCCTACCACACCATTCGCCGGGCTCAATAGCAGCGTCGCCGCAGCTTCAGCGGCTTGCAACGCTTCGGCTTCGGCCGCAGCTGCAACCGCTTCAACAGAACCGGGGCGCTGAGCCGCCAGCGCCACCGAGCGGGCCTGTGCAAGCTCGGCATCCAGACTGATCTCAGGTGCGGCGAGGCGCAGCAACGGATCACCAGCTCTGACCTGTGTACCAGGCACGGCTATCGTCTCAATGACTACGCCCGGTGCCGAAGTCGCCACAGCGTAACGTTCACCAGCGGGACGCAGTTCGCAAGCAGCTCTCACTCCCGACTCAAGGCGACCCACAACACTCCAAGTGATCACCGCTGCGATAATCACAACAAGCAGGATCAGCACCAGCCATTCACGCGGCGCGCTGACACGCACTACCGCATCTACCGGAGTGACACGACCTTTTTGTTCATAAGCACTGCGACGGTAAATCCGCTGCTGCTCAGAACCTTCGGAAGGCTCAGAACCTTCGGGAGGCTGGCGATTCAGCAAAGGCCAGCCTCCTGCGAAAGTTGAACTCTCCTAGAAGCTTTAAGGGAAAGCCTAGAGATCGGCTACAGCCGAGAAGCTGGTGTCAAGGTCGGCGATGATGTCGTCAAGGGTTTCGATGCCCACCGACAGGCGCACCATGTTGGGAGTAACACCAGTGCTTGCCTGCTCTTCTTCGGTGAGCTGGCTGTGCGTGGTGCTCGCAGGATGGATCGCCAGACTGCGCACGTCGCCGATGTTGGCCACATGGCTGTGCAGCGTCAAGCTCTCCACGAAACGTTGTCCGGCTTTGGAACCCCCGGCGATGCCGAATGCCATCACCGATCCGGCACCTTTGGGCATATAGCGCTGGGCACGCTCATAGTAGGGACTCGACTCTAGACCCGCATATTGGATCCACTCCACCTGCGGATGACCTTGTAGATAGCGTGCCACTCCCTGCGCGTTAGACACATGACGCTCCATGCGCAACGACAAGGTCTCCACACCCTGCAAGAACAAAAATGAGTTCATCGGCGAAACCGCTGCACCTATGTCACGCAACAGCTGCACACGAGCCTTAATAATGTAGGACCCTGCGCCCAACGCTGGCCAATACGCCAAGCCGTTGTAGCTGGGATCGGGCTCGGTGAACATGGCGTGACGCCCTGATGCCCCGAAATCAAAGGTTCCCCCATCAATGATGAGACCGCCGATGGAGTTGCCGTGACCGCCAATGAACTTCGTAGCTGAATGCACCACGATGTCGGCACCGTGCTTGATCGGCTGGCACAGATACGGCGACGGGACAGTGTTGTCGACAATCAGCGGCACTCCGTGGGAGTGAGCGATGTTGCTGACACCTTCAAAGTCCAATATGTCGTTCTTGGGATTGCCGATGGACTCGGCGTAGAAGGCTCGAGTGTTGGGGCGCACTGCCGACTCCCAGCGGTCAAGATCATCGGGATCATCCACGAAGCTGACCTCAATGCCCATCTTGGGCAGGGTGTAGTGCAACAGGTTGTAGGTGCCGCCGTAAAGCGACGGGCTGGCCACAACATGGTCACCGACCTCAGCCAAGTTGAGGATGGCGATCGTCTCAGCGGCCTGCCCAGAAGCCAGAGCCAGAGCACCCGGTAGACCTACCGCAGTGCGCATACCTCCCTCAAGCGCAGCGATGCGCTCTTCAAGCACATGCTGGGTGGGGTTCATGATGCGCGTGTAGATGTTGCCCACCTCAGCCAGAGCGAAAAGGTTCTGGGCGTGCTCGGCGCTGTCGAACACATATGAGGTGGTCTGGTAGATGGGCACAGCCCGAGCACCAGTGGCTGAGTCGGGCAGTTGGCCCGAATGGATCATGCGGGTTTCAAAGCCCCATTCTGGGGCGGTTGTGTTGCTCATAGCCTTGACCTTAGCACACGGAACCAGCAATCCCTAGCTCATAGTTCAAAAATACTGCTGCTTTTGTTGCTGTTGGTGTTGTTGGCGGATGCTGCCTGCGTCCCCGCTTCGCTGTCTGCGATGTTGCTTTTATTGCTGCTGCTGCCTGCGTCCCCGCTTCGCCTGCTGCGATGTCGTTATTACTACTACTGCTGTTGCTGCTGCTGGTACTGGCGGATGCTGTCGTTTTTGGCGGCTTCAGCCGCAGCATCAGCGGGGCGGCGCGGCGCATAGACGAACGCATCGCTTGAGGGGCGTTTGCCGATCACCACTTCAGCCTCTACTTCGGCTGTTCCCGAACCCATGAACGCTCCACGAACCGGTGCCACATCGCCATAGTCACGGCCACAGCCGATCACCACATGGCGCTCACCCACGATGCCGCCATTGGTGGGGTCAAGCGCCCACCAGCCCCAGCCCGGCAAGGCAACCTCGACCCAGGCATGGGTCTGCACGCTTACCACGTCGGCAGCCTGACCTACGCTCCCGCCAGCATCAGCAGCGACATCTGGCAACTCAGCCGCACCAGCATCATCTGGCAAGCCAGTGTTTTCGAGCAGCGCAGCATCGTCAGCCGCGACAGTCTCATCAACAGCGAAGAGGTATCCCGACACGTATCGAGCGGGAACACCGACGCTGCGCATCATGCCGATGGCTAAGTGAGCGTAGTCTTGGCATACACCTGCTCCGCCCTGGAGTATCTCAGCAAGCGTTACCCCAATCTCGGTGCTGCCCGGCTCGTATTGAAGCGCAGCGCGCACCTCGGCAACCGTTGCGACAACCATCTCGGTAACCGTTGCGGCACCATCAACGGCCGCCTGCGCTCTGCGTGTTACGGCATCGCCTGTTGACCACTGCACATGAGGTGAAGCTTGCAGCATCTCAAAATATTTGTCACAAAAACTCCGCTGCCTGAGTTCGTCGCGGGCGGCTTCACTGCTAGGCACTGGACGCGGCTTGGTTTCTACTGAAGCCTCGGCCAGCAGTTCCATCTCGCTGTGAGGCGTGCGCACACCGAGATGCTCAACGACTGTGCCCCAATAATCGATGGCTTGAAGCACCGGCATCGGCGGCTGCGACACCAGCCGGTATGACGTGACCTTCTGCCAGTCGTCTTCACGAGGTCGCACTCGAACCTCGTTCTGGGCTTCGGTAACTGGGTCGGAGTAACGAAAATGCATGCGATATTGGATGTCAAGTTTCATGCCGTGCCCTCCCCCATCGGCTGCGAAGCTTCGCCAGTCACAAATCCCTCGCCAGTCACGAGTCCCTCGCCGGTCACAAATCCCTCGCCGGTCGCAGGTGACTCTTCGGTCATAGGCAACTCAGGGTCAACACCGGGGCGAACAAACTGGGAATGCACTGTGGCGATAGCCAGCGGCGGCACAATGCCAGCACATACCTGATCGGCCAGCTCAGCCAACTCGTCAGCGAAGTTCTTGAGCGTTGCCGCAGGTGCCGACTGCATCGCCTCCTCTATTTGGCCTAGCTCTAGGCGAGCCCTCAACAATCCTGCCCGCCGACGCGACTGGTAAAGCGAACTGCCTGTAGATCCCAACTTCTCAAGGCTCTGTTCGACTCTTGCCAGGCTGCTCAGCACCGACCGAGGCAAAGCAGAAGCATGAAGCAGATAGCGGATCACGGCAGCAGACTCGGGGGCGTTGCCGTGCTGGCGGTGAAATGCTTGCAGCGAACTAGTCAAGCGCAGCATCCTGGTGGCATCAGCACGCCCTCTCGAATCCGAGCTGGTCGCTTCGAGCAGTCCGACTGTAAAGATCGAACGTTCCAGCATCCGTCCCGCAACCATCAAGGCGTGACCCTCATCACGGCGCATACTCTCATTGAGCACCCCCGAGATCGCTAAGCACGCAGTCCTGACGGTGAGCAGCACCTCATGTAGTCCAGTAACGGCGGACTCGTGGCCTAGGAACGGGAACTTGAGATACAACCCGTTGGCTTCCTCCCACAGCTCAATCGGGATGCGGTCACGAACGGTGCGGAGGTTCTCTCGCACTGCACACACTGCCGACAACAGCGACCCTGGATTGTCGCTGTCCGATAGCAGGAACGCCACTAGTTGCGGACGGCTCACAATCCCCCCGGCCTCAGCCAACTCGTTTTGCAACCCCAGAATGCGCACCAGCAACTCGCTCTCGGCTTGGGCTTCGTCGTCGCGCAGTTCGATAACCGAGTTAGCCGCATACGTGAGGCATCGTGCGGTGCTCTCAGCGCGTTCCAGGTAGCGGCCCGCCCAAAGCAAAGCCTCAGCGTGACGAGCCAGGATCACTCCAACCCCTCCAGATCCGATTCCTGCGGCTCAGCTCTTTCCGGCTCAGCTCTTTCCGATTCAGCCTCGGTGCTCGGCCCCGAGTCAGTGCTCGCTTGCGACTGTCCCGAGAGCACCCAAGTGTCTTTTGAGCCACCACCCTGAGACGAGTTCACGATCAGCGATCCTCTGCGCATAGCTACCCGAGTCAATCCGCCTGGGAACACTTCGGTGCGTTCACCGGTAAGCACAAACGGGCGCAAATCCAGATGGCGAGGCTCAAAAACCTCACCCCCGAATGATGGCAGCGTCGAGAGCTGCACAAGCTCCTGCACAATCCAGTTGCGTGGATCGGCTTCGATAGCGGCTCTGGCCTGTTGCAGTTCCTGTTCAGATGCCTGAGGCCCGATCAGCACCCCATATCCGCCGGACTCCGATACCGGCTTGACCACCAGCTGATCAAGGCGCTGCAAAGCATCGCGACGCTGGTCAGGATCCCACATCATGTAAGTCTCAACATTGTCAACTATGGGTTCCTCACCGAGGTAATAGCGGATCAACTCGGGCACATAGGCAAATACGGCCTTGTCGTCAACCACGCCGTTGCCGATGGCGTTGCATACAGT
Organism: Candidatus Aldehydirespirator catecholifindens; assembly: GCA_028283245.1. Taxonomy (GTDB): domain Bacteria; phylum Actinomycetota; class Acidimicrobiia; order Acidimicrobiales; family Aldehydirespiratoraceae; genus Aldehydirespirator; species Aldehydirespirator catecholifindens. Next base: position 47,821 of record JAPYNU010000067.1, read on the forward strand.
CACCGTGCCAGCACGCAATGCCCCCAGCAGCCCTGGAACACCTAGCGTGGAGTCGGGCCTAAAAGCCACAGGATCCAAGAAACCGTCGTCAATGCGGCGATAGATCACATCCACTGGAACTAGGCCTTCGATAGTGCGTGAATAGACGGTGTGTCCATCCACTACTAGGTCTCGGCCTTCGACAAGTTCCACGCCCATAGCACGAGCCAAAAAAGCGTGCTCAAAGTAGGCCGAGTTGTATATGCCGGGGGTTAGCACCACCACATGAGGCTTGTCTTTGCCCGCTGGTGCCATCGAGTCAAGTGTGCAGCGCAACATCTGTCCGTATTGGTCGGTTGGTTCCACCGGATGGTCATAAAACAACCAACTGCATGCTTTGGCCATAGCGGCCCGGTTCTCGACCACATAAGAAATGCCGCTGGGGTTGCGCAGGTTGTCCTCCAACACCAGATAACGACCCTCGGCGTTGCGCACCACATCAATTCCGGCGACGTTGCAGTGCGCTCCGTGAGGCACTGCTATTCCCATGGCATTACGCTCAAAGCCTTTGGATGTGAGCACCACCCAGCGGGGTATTACCCCGTCAGCTATGGCTTCGGCTTTGCCGCTGTAAAGATCAGCCAAAAACAAGTTGAGCGCCACCACCCTTTGGCTGAGACCACGGGCCAGATGCTCCCATTCAGCGGCGGCGATGATCCGAGGGAAGAGATCCATGGGCCAGATGCGTTCGGTTCCCTGATCGTCGCTGTAAACGGTGAAGGTAATGCCTTGGCGACGGAACTCATTAGCAACCAGCTTTTCGAGTCGCTCAACTTCGCCTGTGTCAAGTTCTGCGAAACGTTCGATGATCTTGTGATAGACATCGCGAGGTGCCCTATCGGGGGCGAAAGCCTCGTCGTAGCCTCGATTGGGTTCGTAGTTGTCGAGCAGGCCATGCAAAGAATCATCAACAAGATCTGACGGGTCGCTCGGCACGGCCCACCACAATAGATGCTGCAGCCTTACTGGTGTGGACGGGGCCACACAGCGCACGCAGCGTGAGCATCGCAGCACTAGCTTGGGTGTGTGATGAACACCTTGATTGTGCATGAGTCGATACTGGTCGCTGACCGCGGTGGTGACGGTGGCCGTGGCGATGGCGACGGTGGTGGCATTGACGGCAGCGTTCTGCGGTGAAATCCAGCCTCAAATATCAGACCGTGGCTGACCTGCGGCGAAAGGCTCGCAGACGCATCCCGCATTTTGCTTGGGAATACCTTGACAGCGGCGAGGGTGCCGAGCGCACCACTGCACGCAACAGCGAAAATCTTCAGAGGGTGCTGCTCACACCGCAGTTCTTGAAAGGACAGCTGAATCCTGATCTCAGCACCGAACTGTTCGGGATGCGTTACGCGATGCCGGTTGGTATTGCGCCGGTGGGGCTCACTGGTCTGATCTGGCCGGGTGCCGACGCAGCTCTCGCCAAAACCGCTGCTCACTACCAGATTCCCTACGTTGCTAGCACTGTCAACTCTGCGGACGTGTCTGAGGTGGGGCCGCTAGCTGAGGGTATGGGCTGGTTCCAGCTTTATCCGCCTAATGATCTCGCCGTGCGTGACGATCTGCTTGAGCGGGCTCATCAAGCGGGTTTCGGGGTGCTTGTTGTTACTGCCGATGTTCCTGGACCTGCCCGTCGGGAGCGCCAAAGCCGTCAACGCATTTCGATGCCGCCAAAGATCACGCTGCGTCATGTCAGTCAGGCTGCGCTGCGTCCGGCATGGACTTTGGGACTGTTACGCAGCGGTCTGCCGCGGTTTCGCACTTTGGAGCGCTATGTGGACAAAGCGGCGTTACGCGATGTTGCCGGTTTCGTGGGTGCCAACCTGGGTGGCACTCTCAGCTGGGATTACCTGGCGCAGACTCGTAGTCGCTGGCCGGGACCGGTCGTGGTGAAAGGCATTCTTGATCCTGAAGACGCTGCACGCTGCGCCGATATGGGTGCTGACGCTGTGATTGTGTCTAACCACGGGGGACGACAATTTGATGCCGCGCCAGCTGCGGTCGAGGCGCTGGGGCCGATGGTGGAGCGTGTCGGCGACAAAATCCCGGTGCTGTTCGACAGTGGAATAAGCAGCGGACTCGACATTGCTAGGGCGTTGGCATTGGGTGCCAGCCTGGTTTTTTCTGGCCGGGCTTTTATGTATGGCTTAGGCGCGCTGGGAGCAAGAGGTGCTGAGTTCGTGGCCTGGTTGTTCCAGCAGCAGCTAACAGCAACGATGTATCAACTCGGCTGCAAGCACCTGTCAGAACTACGCGAACGCGACCCCCGTTTCGCTGCTTGCTGCTAAGCCCACTCGGTATCGAAACGCGCCGTGTCGGGCACGAACGCAACCCCCACTTAGCAACCAGCCGCTAACCCCGCTCGGCTGCTATTCAGCAGGCGGTCAGGCTGGCCGTTAGCGGGGGGTTAGGGTGGCTGTGACGGTGCCGACACCGTTAATATTGGCGGACAGTTCGTCGCCGTTAGAGATCGGCAGCATTCCGCAAAGCGAGCCGGTCATGATGCATTCACCTGCTTGCAGTGGAGTGCCGTAGTCGCACATCGCATCAGCCAGCCACACCAATGCGTTTAGCGGGCTACCCAAACATGCGGCACCCGTGCCAGTGGCTGCGGGTTCGCCGTTGATGCTGAGCTGCATCTCGACGCGGCGCAGGTCTACCGCCGATAGCGGCACTGGGCGGGTTCCCAGCACGTAAAGGCCAGCCCCGGCGCTGTCGGCGATCATGTCGCCAGCGGTAATGTCCCAGTTGATGCGGCTGTCAACTATTTCCAGCGCTGGCAGCACATACGCAGTGGCGTTGATCGCATCGGCCACAGTGTGACGACCGCAGTCCAAGGCACTGTCGAGTATCACGGCCACCTCAACCTCGACCCGTGGCTCTATTAAGCCGTCGGTTAGGCCCTCGCTACCGATGTCGGCACCGTCGCTGCGAGAGTTGTCAGCGAACAGCGTTCCCCATACTGGTTGATCCACCCCGAGTTGCTGCTGCACAGCCGGGTTAGTGAGCCCGACTTTGTGACCGCTGATGCGTCGACCTTCAGCCAGCCAATGGTCGGTGTTGATCTGCTGTATCTGATAACCAACTTCTGGTGTCAGATCAGCGCCGATCATTGCACGCACGGGTTCGCAGGGCTCACTAGCGGACGCAGCGTTGCGGAGGCGTTCGGCTGCCTCGGCGAGCAGCGCTTGGTCAAATGTCATAGACCTAGATAGTAGCGAACGCACTCCGATCTGCGCTAGCCGCATCGTGTCGGAGAAGGGATCGAAAATCACATGATTGCACGATTTGCAATGTGTTGAAGATTGATGTA
>JAPYNU010000068.1 GCA_028283245.1 Candidatus Aldehydirespirator catecholifindens
GGCTTGTGTGGCTGTCTTTGATCGGTCGCTGGGGCAGTTCCAGCTTTGGACCACCACTCAGATCCCTCATCTGATCAAAGCCGGACTCGCCCAGACCTTGGAGATTCCCGAAAATCAGGTTCGGGTGATTGCTCCCGATGTGGGCGGCGGGTTCGGGGTCAAGGGCCAGCTTTATCCCGAGGAGGTGGCCTGCTGCCTTGCGGCGCGCCGCTTGGGTCGTCCCGTGAAATGGGTTGAGGATCGCCGCGAGCATTTCGTGGCTTCGCATCATGCGCGCGAGCACCGACATCGGCTGACCGGCTATTTCGATGATGACGGTGTCATAGCTGCGCTCGAAGCAGAGATCTGGGTTGATATGGGTGCCTATTCGGTTTTCCCGTGGACTGCGACGATGGATAACGGCATGGCTATGGCGATTCTGCCGGGCCCTTACCGGATCAGTGCCTATTCGGTTTCGGGCACGCCCTTATGCACCAACAAGACCCCGTATGGGGCTTATCGAGGAGTCGCTCGACCGGCTGCCTGTTTCTCGATTGAGCGGCTTATTGATCAGATTGCTAGGCATCGGGGACTGGACCGCATCGCAATCCGACAGCGCAACCTGCTGCGGGTTGACGACTATCCGTGGCATTCGCCGTCAGGTCTGGTCTACGACTCGGGTTCATTACTTGATTCCTTGGACCGGGTGATCGAACTCGGTGATTATCAGGGGCTGCTGAGCCAACAGGCACAAGCTCGAGCTGAGGGCCGACTCTTCGGGATCGGTGTGGTGGCTTTCACCGAACAGACAGCACACACAACGCAAGAATTCAAACAGCGAGGCGTGCCGATCGTCTTCGGTTACGAAACCGCGAAAGTGCGTTTGGATGCGACGGGAACAGCGGTGGTTTCGGCCTCAATCCATGATCACGGCCAAGGCTTGGAGACGACTTTGGCGCAGATCGCCGCTGACCGGCTGGGACTCGAACTGGATCAGGTGCGAGTCGACTACGGAGACACCGAGCAGGTGGCATACGGTTCTGGGACTTTCGCTAGCCGCTCGGCGGTGCTGGCTGGCGGTGCTGTAACCAAAGCCGCCGACGTGTTAGCCGACACGCTGCGCCATGTGGCGGCTCACCTGCTTGAAGCTTCGGCTGCTGACATGGTGATCGAACCGGGACGTGTCGCAGTTGCTGGGTCACCGGACGCTTATGTGGAGATCTCGAAACTCTGCCGGGTGATCTACCAACGTCCCGAGCAACTCCCTGCTGGCGTGGCGCCGCTGCTAGAGGCCTCTCGCACGTATGACGCCGACCCGGGCACTGGGGCATACACGAACGCCGCTCATCTGGCCAGTGTCGAGATTGATCCCCTGACCGGCAAGACGACGGTCTTGTCTTATGCGGTCGTTGAGGACTGCGGGCCGATGATCAACCCCACCATCGTCGAAGGGCAGATCTTCGGCGGTGTGGCTCAAGGCATCGGGACTGCCCTATTCGAAGAGTTCCTCTACGACGACGCTGCACGACCTTTGTCGTCGACCTTCTCGGACTACCTGATTCCAACGATGACCGATGTCCCCGATTTTGTTGTCGATCATCTTGAGACACCCTCCCCGCACACCATCGGTGGATTTAAGGGGATGGGAGAGGGTGGTGCGATCGCTCCAGGCGCGGTGATCGCTTCGGCCGTCGAAGACGCCATCAGCCCCATCGGCGAGGTGACGGTCACACGGCTGCCGCTCACACCCGAGCGAGTCATGTCCTATATCAGCCAAGCCAGAGCCGCAGGTGGTTCCCAATGATCTCAATTTCTCTCGTGCAACTGCCAGCAGTGACCGACGAACCTGTCGATCATGCAGAGGCTCAAATCCGAGCCTCTGGCGATGCCGACCTGATCGTGTTGCCCGAGATTTGGTATCCGGGTTATTTCGCCTTTGACGACTACGCCGCTGCCGCCGCCCAGACTCCTGACCTGATTGAGCGATTCGCAGCGTTAGCAGCCGAGTTGAACAGCTGCCTCCATATCGGGTCGCTGATCGAACAAGACAGCGACGATCTCTACAACACATCAATTCTGCTCGGTCCCGACGGTATAGAACTAGGCCGCTACCGCAAAATTCACTTGTTCGGCTACGGCAGTCGTGAACAGTTGCTGCTTGCCTCCGGCGAAGATGTCGTGGTGGTCAACACACCTCTGGGTCGTCTCGGGCTAGCGGTGTGCTACGACCTGCGATTCCCCGAACTGTTCCGCAGGATGACCGAGCAGGGCGCGCACGGCTTTGTTGTGGCCTCGGCTTGGCCGCACCCGCGAGTTGAGGCTTGGACAACATTGCTTCGAGCCAGAGCGTTGGAGAACCAGACGTTCGTTGTGGCATGCAACGGCGTGGGTCCGAGCGGTTATGAGGCCACGTTATGCGGACGCTCGGCGATCATTGATCCGTGGGGCACCACGGTCGCGTCACTGGGTGATGACCCTGCCACGATCACGGCTTCGGTGGATCTGCGCGAAGTTGAACACTCGCGTTCGCGGTTCCCGGCGCTTGCTGATCGGCAGTTGCTGGGCGAACCCGACAATGATCTGGTGCTTCGCTGCGATCAAGGTGCAGTCGTCCGCTTCAGCGCCAAACGGTTGATTCTCGCTGGTTACACAGGCCGCGACACAGAAGCTGTCACTGCCTATATCAAGAAGCTTGAAACCGAAGGAATCGCACCGCCTGAGGAGGTGCCCGCTTACTTCGTGCTCGGCGCTGACCGCCTTACAACTGCCAACAGTATTGAGGTGGCGACGGCTGCGTCCTGCGGGGAAGTCGAATATGCCCTGCTCATCGACGACGAAGGGACATGGGTGGCGGTGGCTTCGGATCACACAGACCGGGCTCTCGAAACGCTTGACATTCCGGCATCGAAGCAAAGTTGCTTCAAAGTGCTGTCTGAGCAGGTTTGGCGACTCAGCGAAATCGAAGATCACTGGGATGAACTGATCTTCGAGGCTTGGAACCCCGCCGATGATCCAAAGCCTTACCAGTCGGGTTCGGTAGCAGCCCTTCTCGCACCGTCGGAACTGTTAACACTGGTAGAGCGGCGCTTCGGCGGCCCCATGTCAGGGACCGTGATTCTGTCCGGCACTATCGCCGCTGCAAGCGAATTCGATTTTCGCTCCAGTTTCAAGGTCGAGTTGCGTGACCCGATTGCGGGCCGCTCTCTGATCGCTGACTACTCCGTCATCAATGTGCTCGCCGACGACCGACAGACAAACAACTAACTGGCAAACAACCAACCAACAGACAACCAATAGCCCACCAGAAATGGAGGACCGCTAACAATGGGAAAACAAGAATTCGAGTTCTTCGATCCTGACCTGCTTGCATGGGAGCCCGAAGCGGGCATAGAGGGTCTTTACGCGAAGATCCTGTCGCAAGACCCTGACTCCGGCTCCTACTCCCGGTTGCTTAAGTTCCTGCCGGGAACCGACACCAGCCCGGCTGGCGTGCAAAGACACGACTTCTGGGAAGAACTGTGGCTCGTTGAGGGTGCCATCTACGACCTGACCCTAAAACAGAACTTCACCGCCGGAATGTACGCGTGCCGACCGCCTGGAATGCCCCATGGACCCTGGGTCAGTCCGGGCGGTGCTGTCACTTTCGAAGTCCGAAACTACGAGTAGCCAAGAGGCAGACCTCCTCTGATGCTGTTTTTGCAGTTCCTCGTAACCGGGATCGTGACCGGATGTTTCCTGATCTTGGCCACGATCGGGTTCTCGTTAACCCGCCGGGTCGAAGGGTTCCTGAACATCGCCCACGCGGAACTGCTCGGCGTCGGAGCTTTCGCCACTTGGTGGTTCAACGCTTCAAGAGGCTGGCACATCATTGCAGCCGCAGCCATTGCGGTGGTGATCACTGCGCTAGTAGGGCTGGGCATCGCTCGAGCCATCTATGACCCGATCCGTGTTCGGGGACCGGCAGTGCTGCTTATTACTTCGGTGGGAGTGGCCTTCGTGATCGGCGGTGTGATCGACGCGCTCATCGGCACCGGCATCCGCACGCTCGACATAGGACTAGCCACCAGTTACGAGCCGTTCGGAATCCGCATCACCAATTACCAGCTACTGGTGGTTGCCCTGGCTGCGCTGGTTTCGGTGTCGCTGGCGCTGTTCTTGAACCGGACCCGCACCGGGCTTGCCATACGGGCCATGGCAGTCAACCCCGAACTCGCTGCCTCTCGTGGCATTGATGTCCGGTCCACATCAAGAGCCACCTGGCTGCTGTCGTCGGGTTTGGCCGGATTGGCGGGAGTGATGCTGGCCGTGATCGCCACACTGACCACTGATCTGCCTTTCGCTCAGATCCTCGTGATTTTGGCTGTCGCGATCTTGGCTGGGCTCGGATCGCTTTATACCGTGATCGCCTCAGGGCTCATCATCGGCGTCGCCATGGACGTCTCGGTTTATTGGATCCCGGCTGGCTATCGGCCACTAGTCGCGTTCGCAGTTGTGATCATCGTTCTGCTCTTCCGTCCGGAGGGCCTAGCCGGGACTAGAGCGGCATGAACTGGCCGCAGCTGATTATCACTGTCATCACTATCGGCTCAATCCTCGGGGTGGTCACTCTGGCGTTGAACCTGCAATACGCCCGAGGCGGAATGATCAATTTCGGGATAGTCGCCTACTTCGCCGCAGGGGCCTACGCCTATGCCATAGCCACCCAACCTGCACCCCAAGGTCTTGACCAGTATTCCTTCGGTTTCGATTGGCCTTGGTGGGCAGGTTTTGTTGCGGCGGGTTTCGCTGCGCTGGTGTTCGCTGTGGTGACTGGCTGGCCTACTCTGCGTCTCAGAGGCGAATATTTGGCTCTCACCACTTTTGCTTTCGCTGAAGTTTTTCATTCGTTTTTGATCAACGAACGGCGCATCGGTAACGGCACGGTCGGACTCTCTAACTTGGAGCGCCCGGTCAGCGACTGGGGACCCATCGAAGAAAAGTATGTCTTCGCTGCGGCTGCGGCGTTGTTGCTGCTGGTCACGCTGATCGCTTTCAGAAGGCTCTTGAACTCGCCCTACGGACGAGCGCTTGACGCGATCCGCGACGACGAGATAGCCGCCGCAGCAGTCGCCAAGCCAGTAGCAGATATGCGTCGTCAAGTGTTTTTGATTTCGGCTGTACCGGTCGGATTCGCTGGAGCGTTGTATGCCATGTTCACCACGCTCGCTCAGCCGTCGCTGTTCACCGCTGAAGTGACCTTCGTAGTTTGGATAGCGCTCGTGTTGGGCGGTGAGCGGCCCATCTATGGTGTTGTGCTCGGAACATTAGGCCTCGTCTTCTTTGAGGAGGTTGTGCGAGCCTGGCCGTTTGAGACGGTTCGTTCTGCCCAGATCGCCGCGTCGGTTGAGCATGTTGTTACCGGTTTGTTGTTTATCGCAGTGCTGCGGTTGCGGCCATTCGACCGGATCAGCGAACAGCTCAAGGCACGAGCATGAACAACAACTCCTCTGCTTTGCTAAGTGTTGAGCACGTCTCCAAGCGCTTTGCCGGACTCCAAGCCGTCGGAGGAGACGACGGCTTGACTTTCGCAGTCGACAAGGGAGCATTCATTGGTCTCATCGGCCCCAACGGTGCTGGCAAATCCACCACCTTCAATCTCTTGTCTGGGGTGCTGGCAACCGATACGGGCCGTGTCTGCTTCGATGGCAGAGACATCACCGCAGCACAGTCCCACAAGTGTGCTGCCTGCGGTATCGGGCGCACCTTCCAAACCCCGCGAGTGTTTGAGTCGCTTTCGGTCATCGACAACGTCTTGGTGGGTGCCGACAGCGCAGGGGAGAGACTTTTAGGGGCTCTCGGCCGGTCTTGGAGAGTCCGTGAGTCAGAAACGATTGAGCAGGCTCGACTGGCTCTTGAACGCGTAGGACTCGGTTCGTATAGCGATGATCCGGTCACCGACTTATCAGGTGGCGAGTTGCGCATGCTCGAAGTCGCTCGCCAACTCGTGCGTGAACCAAAGCTGCTGCTGCTAGATGAGCCGACTGCGGGTGTTCACCCCGGACTCCAAGAGCGCCTCGCAGAACTCCTGCTCAACCTGCACCGCAGTGGAATGACACTGCTCGTGGTTGAGCACAACCTGCGCTTCCTGCTCGCCCTTGCTGATCGCGTCCTCGTCATGTCTCAAGGTCAGCTATTGGCCGAAGGAGCCCCGTCGGAGATTCGCTCAAACCCAGCAGTCATTTCTGCCTACCTCGGTGACGATCATGCTGTTTGAAGTTGCTGGAGTTAGCAGTGGCTACGGCAAAGTCACCGTGCTGCACGGGGTGGACCTGAAAGTTGACCGCGGCGAGATCGTTGTCGTGCTGGGACCCAACGGCGCTGGCAAGAGCACACTAATGAAGACCATTGCCGGGCATTTACCCGCAGAGGCGGGGTCGATCACATTCGGCGGAAGCAACATTGCGAGACTGCCTCCACAGCAGGTCTCTCGCTGCGGCGTTGGCTACGTCCCCCAAGACAACAACGTCTTTCGCGAGCTTTCAGTGCGTGACAACCTCCGCATCGTCTCACTTGCCTTCCCCGATGCCAAGCAAAGGGTTGACAAAGTGCTGGAGCGCTTCCCGATCCTTGCTGAACGTGCTGCGCAGCGAGCCTCCACTCTGTCAGGCGGCGAACGACAGACCCTAGCCGTGTCGTCGGCGTTGATCGCCCAGCCTGAGTTACTGCTTCTTGATGAGCCGACCGCTGGACTGGCTCCGCTGTTCATCGGGCAGATGGTCGAATGGGTCAGCGAACTGGCTGCTGAAGGGATTGCCGTGGTTTGGGTTGTCGAACAGAGCCCAGAGAAGATCCTCGAAGCCTCAAGCCGGACCTACCTCCTTGAGGGTGGTCGCACAACCTCTGAGTTTGACAGCAAAGAACTGCTCGAACCTGGCCGCCTACAGGAACTGCTGCTCGAGGATCGCGATCGCTGACGGCGAGCAAGTGCCGCAGGTTGTCGCGTTAATCAATCAACAAGCAACCCAAGAAAGGAAAAAATATGCAACACACAAGAATCAGATGGCTGCACATCCTTGCAGCCATTTTGGCGTTGGCAATGATCGCTGCGGCGTGCGGCGACGATGATGACGAGGAAACGTCATCAACAGCATCGCCAGCACAGACAACAACCACGCAAACAGCGGCAGCGACATCGGAGGATCCTGATCCGGTCACTGATTCTGATGGCTCTGACGCAGGCACTGCTGATGCTGAGCCGCTTGAGGCTGGTGAGGTGACCGTCGGTGTGCTGGTGCCTCTCACAGGCGAACTCGGAGAGTTCGGGGAGATCGTGGCTGATGCCATCGAATTTGGTGTTGGTGAGATCAACGCTGCGGGCGGAACCTCCTGCGGAACCATTCGCACTGTCATCGCCGACACTGGCGGAGATGCCGAGACAGGTATCCGCGAAGCAACCAACATGATCGAAAGTGAGGGCGCAGTTGCGATTCTGGGCCCGACCTCCGGCGTGATGGTGGCTCTCGTTGATCTAGCCAAGCGTGAAGAGGTAGTCATCATGTCGCCTTACGCGGGCACCATCACACTCAACGAACTCGGCGGCGATTTCGTTTATCGCACCGTGTCCTCCGACCTCGGTGACGGCGCAGCCTCAGGATTGTGGCTCTCCAGTCGAGGTTACGAATCGGTGGCCTTTATGATCCAAAACGAGGAGTCGACGATCTCCCCAGCAGAAGTCGCCCGAACCGAGGTCACTGATGCCGGTATTGAGATCACCGACTTCGTTGTCTACAACCCTGGGCAGCCCTCTTACCAGGCTGAGTTGACCACCGTTTTAGCCAACGAGCCTGATGCGATCTTCCTCGCAGGTGGGCAGGAGTCTGGTGTCACGCTGATCAAGGAAGCGGTCGCAGCAGGTTTTGACGGTGAATGGCTCTTCACTGCTGACCTGGCTGTTCCTGAGATATTCGACGCGGTTGGAGCAGAACTCATCAACGACAAGGCATTCGTGGAGTTCGCTGATGCTGACCCGTCGCTGCCGGAGTTCATCTCTTTTGAGGAGCGCTACGAAGCCGCTGGTGATCCTTTCGCTCCTAACTCCTATGACATGGTGACATTGGCCGCTTTGGCGCTTGAGGCCTCAGGGCAGTGCGACGGCGCGGGAATCAACTCTGTCATCCGTGAGGTGGCTGACTCAGGCACAGCGGTGTCGACTTTCGCTGAGGGTCGTGATGCGCTGGCCGCTGGCGAGAACATCAACTACGAAGGCGCTTCGGGGCCGCTCGTGTTCGATGAGTCTGGAACCGTCTCAGGTGCCTACACCATCCAGCAGGCCCAGAACGGTGAGTGGGTGAACGTCGAGTTCTATCCGGCCTCAACCTTCGACAACTAGACCGGGTACCTCCCCCGGGTAGCTGGGAGGGGGCTCAACTCAATGATGTGCAGTCGGCAAACATCAACACATCTAAGAGAAGAGCACCCCTCTCAGCCCTCGGGAAGGCATCCCCGACGCAGACGAATGTAAGAGTCGAAAAAGACAGCCTTTCCCGCCTACACGCTAGGCACAAAGCTGCGGCTACCGCACGATCAAGTCAACATCGCTGCCGCTGCATCAGATCAACATCACTATCGCAGAACCAGATCGACAGATCGAATCGACATTAGGAGACACAGTCCGAAATGAGGAGTAACCAGTTCGACATGAGGAGTATTGGATCGCCATGAGCAGGACCAAATACCAACCAACAAAACGGGAGCGGCTCGTCCTCGACATGGTTGAGAATCCTCGCTATGACCGCCAGATCATCAACGGTTTAGACCCCTTCATCAACGGTACCGCTCCCGATGATATGCGAGGTTTCTATACACCGCAGGAAACCACCCAATTGGTGAACCTGCGCGGAACTGAGCGTGACATTGAGGCCAGAATGCCAGTCAAGATCACTCGGCATTTCTTCGAACTCGCCAAGTCAAGCACGGCATTGCAGAAGCTGGTCAAAGCCTCACCCGATGAGACACTGAACCTAGAAGGAGCTGAAGATCCCGGCAATCAGATGGACTACAGCCCGGTAGAAGGGCTGATCCACAAATACGAGATGGGGTTGCTGTATGTGATCTCAACTTGTTCGTCGCACTGTCGGTTCTGTTATCGAGAAGAGCTCATCGCCCGCAAGGAGGTTGAGCGCTACGACGGCACCGTCGAGAAGAAGGGACTGGCCCAGGTTGCGGAGGTCTGCGAATACATCCGCGCCCACAATCTTGCTGTGGAGGCTAACGGAGGTCGGCATCCTGAAACCGGCAGAGAGAAACTGCGAGAGATTCTGCTCTCGGGTGGCGATCCGATGGTCTTGCCCAACAACAAGCTTGCCGCTTGGTTTGCTGCGTTGGCCGAGTCGGGGGTTGAGGCGATTCGCCTGGGAACCAAAGAGATGGCTTTCTACCCGGATCGCTTCGATGATGCGTTCTTGGCGATGATGGACCGGTTTCATGAGGTTTACCCCGAAGTCGGTTTTCGGCTAATGGTTCATTTCAATCATCCCGATGAGATTCTGAGCAAAGACTTATCTGGTGGCTACATAAGTGATGAGGCCGGGTTCTATCAATGGAATCCCCGAGCACGACGGGCTGTTGACGCTGTTGTATCACGAGGCTGGATCAGTGTCGAGAACCAGTCACCGATCATTAGAGGTGTCAACGATGACTCTGACGCTTTGCGGATACTTCAGCGCACCCTAAAAAGAGTCGGCATCGAGAATCACTATTTCTTCTGCGGACGTGACATCGTCGCCTACCGAGCTTTCAACGTGCCCATAGAGACCGCATGGCACACGTTGAACGACTCCCAGCGCGGACTGTCGGGCGTGGAGGCACACGCCCGACTCTCAATCACTCATTACAAAGGCAAAACCGAAGTAGCTGCGGTCAGTGATCAACCGGTGGCTGGTCTACCTGGGGCTGAAAACGGTGTAGTGGTATTCAAGCTTCTGCGCAGCGCAGCCGATGCCCCAGACCGAGGCAAAATGTGCATTGTGGGGCGCAACCCTGAAGCGCTGTGGTTCGACGACTACGAGGATCGGGTTCTCTTCGATGAAGCTGGCCTGTTTGACTATCGGCGAGTCAAGCCGGTTGCGGCCGATTTTGAGCTGACGGCCTTGTCGGCCTGAATCGCCAAGACGCTTTCAGGTGATTGATAAACGGGTCGCTGATCTCGCCTACGCCGTAGCCGACATTGCCGACCGGTCAACGATCATGGTCGGCGGTTTCGGTGAGGCGGGAAGCCCGGTCGAACTGATTCATGCACTCATTGATCAGGGCGCAGCCGAACTAACCGTGATCAGCAACAACACTGGAAGCGGTGATTTCGGCCTAGCGGCGCTCATCGGGGCGCGACGTGTAGCCAAAGTCGTCTGCTCCTATCCCCGCAGTGCTGGCTCAACTGTGTTCTCAGATCTTTACCGGGCTGGGCTCATAGAACTCGAACTCGTCCCGCAAGGCACTCTCGCTGAACGGATCCGAGCAGGTGGGGCAGGCATAGCAGCTTTCTATACCCCCACTGGGGTTGCGACGGCTCTGGCTGAAGGCAAAGAGCAGCGCGTTTTCGACGGTCAGCCGTATCTGCTTGAGCGTGCACTCACCGCTGATGTGGCACTGATCAAGGCGCGAGCCGCTGACTGGCACGGAAATCTCGTTTACAACAAGACCGCCCGAAATTTCTCGCCGCTGATGGCTGCTGCGGCTTCGACAACCATCGTTGAGGCAACAGCTGTTGATGCTCCAGGCACATTGGATCCTGAAACAGTTGTCACTCCCGGCATCTTCGTTGACCGTGTTGTGCAAGTCGCTGATTTTGCCTACGAGCCGGTTCTCGCAGCTCAATGAGTGATCTGTCCGCCAGCAAGGTTGGCAAACTCAAAGGCTGGACACGCAATCAGATGGCGGCTCTGGCTGCTGCTGACATAGCCGATGGGTCATACGTGAACCTCGGTATCGGCATCCCTGAGCTGATAGCACATCACATTCCACCCGACCGTGAGATAGTCCTGCACACCGAGAACGGGCTACTAGGCATGGGCCCAGCCCCCGACCCGCAAGCCGTTGACCCCGACCTAATCAACGCTGGCAAGAAGCCGGTCACTACCTTGCCTGGCGCATCTTTCTTTCATCACGCCGACAGTTTCGCCATGATTCGCGGCGGTCATCTTGACTTGTGCGTGCTTGGCGCTCTTGAAGTTGCGGCCAACGGTGGTCTCGCTAACTGGTCAACAGGTGCCACAGACGCGGTTCCGGCTGTTGGCGGAGCGATGGATCTAGTTAGCGGAGTCAAAGCAGTACACATCTTGACTAGCCATTGCACCAAAGAAGGATCACCGAAACTAGTTGAACGATGTACTCGCCCGCTCACAGGCAAAGGGGTCGTCAACCGGGTTTACACCGACCTAGCAATATTCGATATTGGCGCAGCTGGTTTTGATCTTGTCTGCCTGGCCCCGGGAGTTGATTTCAGCGATGTCATCGAACGCACCGCCGCCCCTGTGAACGACATCAGGCCAAAGGACGAGCGAACATGGACATGAAGGCAGCTGGTGCCGCGGACGCGGTCAATTCACAGCGTCTCTATGACAGAGCCAAAAAGGTCATGGCTGGCGGGGTTAGCCGCAACACGGTCATGCACAAGCCGCATCCTCTCTATGCTGCCCACGCCGAGGGATGCCGCATAACCGATGTTGATGGCGTTGAACGAATCGATTTCGCCAACAATATGACCTCGCTTATTCATGGACACGCTCATCCTGCTGTCACGGAAGCTGTGATAAAGCAACTCCAGCGCGGCTCTGCTTACACCTTGGCCACCGAGATCGAACTCGACTACGCCGAGCAGCTTTGTGCTAGGAACCCGACCTTCGAACAGGTTCGCTTCGTTAACTCTGGAACCGAAGCAGTGATGGGGGCTCTCAAAGCAGCGCGGGCATTCACCGGGCGACCCAAGATCGCCAAAGTTGAGGGCACATATCACGGCCTCTACGATTTCGCGGAGGTCAGCCAGACTGCAGCCCCAAGCAACTGGGGAAGCCTCGACAGTCCGGCATCAGTGCCAGTCGCGCAAGCAACTCCGCAATCGGTGCTTGATGATGTGGTTGTTGTTCCCTTCAACGACCCGCAAAGGGCTCACAGGATTCTTGATCGGCACGCATCACATATTGCCTGTGTCCTGCTGGATGTGATGCCGCATCGAGCTGGCCTTTATCCGGCTCTAACCGAGTTCGCTGTCGCGCTGCAAGATTGGGCTAGAGCCAACGGCTCTCTTCTCATTGTTGATGAGGTGATCACATTCCGAAACTCTTTCGGTGGGGCTCAGCAGCTTTACCAGCTGACCCCTGACCTCACCACGCTTGGCAAGATCATCGGCGGGGGACTGCCTGTTGGCGCTATTGCCGGGCGGGCCGAGATCATGCAACTCATGAACCCGCATGGCGACAATTACCGTCTGTCTTACTCGGGCACTTTTTCGGCTAACCCGATCACCATGACTGCGGGCTATGTTGCTATGGGGCTCTTTGACCGCAATGAAGTCCAGCGACTCAATCAGCTTGGTGAGCAGGCTCGCCGGGGCATAGCTTCTGTTATTGAGTCACGCGGCTGCGAGGCCAGCGTCAGCGGTGCCGGATCACTGTTTCGGATTCATATGCAGGCTGAAGCCCCCAAGGACTATCGAATGGGTTATCCGACCGAGGAGCAGTCCAGTCGCTTGAGACAGTTCTTTGATCATCTGCTCAATGATGGAATATTGCTCATATACAGCTGCGCTGGGTCTATCTCCACCGCTATGAGCCATTTTGAGGTTGAGCAGCTGATCACCGCTGTCGATAAGGCTTTGGGCAGCGTCAAGTTCTAGCCTGCGGCGGTGGTCACTCCCGCTCTCGGCACTTTCCTGCCCGCCGCTGCTACGGGCGGCATCAACTCAGCTAGCAACAGCTCAGCTGGCACTGCTGCTGCCGACGAACTGCTTGATGCATTCATTGAATGGTCACTCGTCGCTGGACTTGAGCTGTATCCGCATCAGGAGGAGGCGATACTGCGCCTGCTGGCAGGCGAGAACGTGGTGCTGGCCACCCCCACCGGCTCGGGTAAGTCTCTGGTAGCGCTAGCAGGCGCGTTTGCCATGCTGGCGCAGCAGCGCAGAGCCGTCTACACAGCTCCGATCAAGGCTTTGGTAAGCGAAAAGTTTTTTGAACTTACAGCAGCTTTCGGCCCAGCCGATGTGGGCATGGTCACCGGTGACGCTTCCGTCAACGGTGATGCTCATGTGATTGCTTGCACTGCTGAGATCTTGGCGCAGCGGACGCTTCGTAGCGGTGCTGACACGCCTGTTGATCTAGTAGTGATGGACGAGTTTCACTACTACGGAGACCGCGACCGTGGTTGGGCTTGGCAGGTACCGCTGCTGCAGCTGCCGGGCGCTCAGTTCTTGTTGATGTCGGCCACGCTCGGCGACACCAAAGCTTTGCAGCGTGATCTCACAGCTCGAACCGGCCGCCCGACCGCGTTGGTGGCTTCGGCTGAGCGTCCAGTGCCTCTTGATGTGGAATATCGTGAAACTCCGCTGCATGTTTCGATTGAGGAACTCCTGAAATCCGCCCGCGTCCCGGTTTATATCGTTCATTTTACGCAGCGTGATGCCACCGCCCGTGCTCAGAGCTTGACCAGTATGCGTGTGTTAAACGACACCGAGAAAGCAGCGGTCAAAGAAGCTGTCGGAGGTTTTAGGTTTGATACCCCTATCGGCAAAGATCTGCGCCGTTTCGTGCTGGCTGGTATCGGTGTGCATCATGCGGGCATGTTGCCCAAATACCGGCTATTGGTAGAGAAACTGGCTCAGCAGGGGCTGCTCAAGCTGGTTTGCGGCACCGACACTCTGGGCGTGGGGGTGAACGTGCCGATCCGCACAGTGCTTTTCACTCAGCTTTACAAATACGACGGTCGCCGCAGCCGGGTGCTGTCGGTACGTGATTTTCAGCAGATCGCAGGCCGGGCCGGACGACGCGGTTTCGACACTGTCGGTAGCGTCTGGGTGCAGGCACCGCAGCACGCAGTGGAAAACAAGCGTGCTGAGATGCGTGCCGCTGGTGATCCCGCGAAGCTGCGCAAGTTGGTGCGTAAAAAGCCGCCGGAGCGTGGCTACGCCCACTACGACGACAAGACCCTCAAACGACTGTGGGAAGGCACCCCCGAAACGCTCGAATCCAGCTTTGATGTCAGCCACGCCATGATGCTCAACGTCTTGGATCGTCACACCGACGGCTGCGCAGCCATGAAAGCTCTGCTGGTTGACAATCACGAGCCTCGGCAGCGACAGCGTCGCCATATTCGCAAAGCGATTGGTGTGTTCCGGTCACTGCTTGACGCTCAGATCGTGGAGGTGCTAGACGAGCCCGAACCCGCAGGCCGGAGGGTGCGCGTCAACCTTGATCTTCAGGATGATTTCAGGCTCAATCAGCCTCTGGGATTATTCGCAGTGGAAGCTTTGGGAGTACTAGATCGTGAAGCGCCCGACTACTGGTCGCAGGCACTGAGCGTGGTGGAGTCAGTGCTGGAAGATCCGACGGCGGTGTTGATCGCGCAGCGCGACGCGGCGCGTGATGAGCTGATGACCCAACTCAAGACCGAAGGCGTGGAATATGAGGAGCGGATGGCTCGCCTAGCTGAGGTCACCTGGCCAAAACCCGAATCAGAGTTCATTGAGCCCGCTTTCGCGGTTTTTGCTCAGCATCATCCCTGGGTGGGGCAGCTGCGGGTCAGCCCCAAGTCAGTGCTGCGTGACATGGTCGAACACGCTGACACTTTTAACCAGTATGTGAGCCGTTACGGCCTGAAACGCTCCGAAGGGTTGCTGCTGCGCTATTTGACCGACTGCTATAAGGCTCTAGTGCAGACCGTGCCAGCCGTCGCCGTCAACGATCGCTTGGCTGAGGTGACCAAGTGGCTGAGTGAACTGCTGAATAAAGTCGACTCAAGCCTTCTCGACGAATGGGAGCGTCTGCGTGCCGCAGCACCACAAGAACCTTGAGCTTGACCATTGCTGAAGGTTTCAGGGTTTTAGGTTCGGGCGGTTTGCGAGGTGATGCGGCTGATTAGTTCGGGGAGCCTCGGACAACCCTCAATCTTGGAAAATCTGCGGTCAATGTATATCAGCGTCACTAATATCACCAAGAAAGCTGCGAAAAAGTTGACTCCTTGACGTGTTACCAGGAACCAGTTAACGCTGGCGTTGTTGTATAGCCAGAAATCCCACACTGATGAGCCGACCTCATAGAAGGTGATTACCCAGGTGACGTTGCGCATGGTGGCCACAAAGTCGGGGTTGTTATAGATCCGCTCAGGCAGATTCAGAAAACGTCGAGCAGCCCACATCATGGCAGGCCGTCCAGCGATCACAGTGGCCGCAGCGGCTAGACCGATCAACATTTTGGTGCCGATACCTATACCGAAATACACGGCTTCGGTGCTCACCCCAAAGTCAATCAGTTCACGCTCCACAGCGATCGATATACCAGCTCGTATTAGCAAATATAAGGTGATTACTGGCAGCCAGGCACCTATCGGCAGCCCTCGACGGCGTCGACTGTAAGCGGCTTTCACCGACCATGCCGAGGCTGCGATGATGGCTAGCTCAATATTGTTGAGTCCAGCAACTCGCAGCGAATCAAAGTTAAAAAAAGCTAAGAACAGCACCACCGGCATGAACTGATCGAAGTTGCTGCGCCAGTCCCAGGCCGCATGACGTGAGGTTTTGGCTAGATCCCGAGTATCGGTGGTGTCGCAGCGGCTTGGGGAGCAGTCCGCAGAATGCTCCACGGGCTGAGACACAGGATGTTCCACGGAACGGTTCACGGAGCGAGAGCCGCCCAAGCCTGGGCAACACTTTTGTCACCCATCACCGATAGCGATGCATCATCAAGAGACAGACGGTTCCACATAGCCAAAAACAAAGCGCCGCCGGGGCCTCTGACCGCAGCGTCTCCTTTGATATGGGCACGCTCCATAAGGACTTTGTCTCCGTCGGCTTGGACGAACCATTCGCCGTTGCCGTCGCTGCGATGCACATGCAGGCTGCTAGTAGGCAGGTCACGGCGTTTGCGTTTTTGAGCATTGGGCAGAACGAACTCAAAGAACTCGTCCACGCCGTCGCTACCCTGCTCGCCTTCGACTGGGCCAGTGTCGCCTATGGCGTTCTCTGCATCCCAGCGATGAACGCTGGTCTCATGCAGTATCCGGCGGAAGTAGAAGCCAGCGTCAGGGCGCGGCGACCAGTTCCAGATCTCGGTGTCGGGATCAATACCAGCCAGCGCTGTGGTCAACTGCGTGAGTGCATCGGCGGCGAAATCAACTGCGGTGTCGTCTGTGGGAGGCTGTGGCAGCTGCTCAACGGGTAGCGGCCCGGTGGCGCGGCCAGCCACGTAGGTAGCGACCATCGCATGTACCCGCCCCATATGCCCGGCAAGGTCACGCAGGTTCCAGCCAACGCAGGTGGGCACAACAGCGTCAAGGTCGCTTCGTGCGACTTCGATGAGGCGCTTGCCGTCCGATTCGATTTGTTCGATTATTGCTTGAGCATCCATATGTCTTGCATCCAGTGGTTGGCATCCATAGCTCTATTGTGCCTGCCTATCATCCAGACGCGCCGTTGCGCGTTTGGCGGTGAGTGCTTTGAGTGGCAGACGCTTTGACAGCAGCTTGTGTGGGCGACATTTTGAGTTGCTCTAAGGTTTCGAGTTCTGCCAGTGCTGTCTCCCATTTTGTTAGCAGGCTCGCTGCTCGTTCAGCAGCTTCGGTGTGCGCTTCGGCTAAGGCATGCACCTCCTCAGGTCGGGCGTAAATCTCAGGATCACTGAGCTGGCGACGCAACTCGCTCACTTCGGTGTCTGCGGCTTCCCAAGCCTGTTCAAGTTTGGCGACTTGTCGGCGCAGCTTGCTAGTAGCAGCGCGGGCTTCAGCATTCGCTCGGCGTTGCTGGGCCCGATCAGCAGCCGATCCAGATTTCGCAGCCTCGGTCGTGCTGTTGCGTCTGTGAGTTTGCGCTGCTGATTCGTTGGAGATTTGCGGGCTGCCAGCGGTCGGGTTTTGTGGCTGCGGGAACAGAACCGACTCGTCGGCACCGAGACGCCAAACAGCGCTTCCGTTGCGGACTTCGATCAAAGCATCCGCTACCGCTCTTATCAGATGCCGGTCGTGGGTTACCAGTAGCACAGTGCCCCGATAAGCGCAAAGAGCGTCTTCAAGAATGTCGCAACTCGGCAGGTCAAGATGGTTGGTGGGTTCGTCAAGCACCAGCAGGTTTGCTGGTTCAACCATCAGCCGTGCCAAAGCCAGCCTGGTGCGTTCACCACCAGAAAGTTCGCCAACGCGCCGGTCGGCGCTGTCGCCACCGAAACCGAACGCTCCCAGCAGGGTGCGAAGATTGCGTCCGCCCGCATCAATGCCTTCGGAGAACACTTCGATGGCGCGCCGGGCACCGTCTAGTTCGTCGGCCTGATGCTGCCCGAACGCAGCCACACGCACGTTGGCACCGAGTCGCACGCTGCCTGTCGCAGGCTTCAGCTCACCTAGGAGCAGTTTTAGCAACGTGGTCTTGCCAGCACCGTTGGGTCCCACAAGAGCCACTGTTTGACCGCGCTCTACCGCTAAGGACACCCCTGAAAGCACCGGCTGGCCGTCGTTGTATCCAACGGCAGCATCGTCAAGTTCGGCTACTACACGGCTTGATCGTGGCGGGGTCGGAAAGGCGAAGCGGGCGGCCAAATCCGACCGACTGGGTGTTTCGATCCTTTCGAGCTTCTGCAGGGTTTTGACCCTGCTTTGCACCTGTCTGGCTTTGGTGGCCTTGTAACGGAAGCGTTCGATGAACCGCTCGACTCGTGCTACCTCTCGGGCTTGGCGGGTTGCAGCCTCCTCAATGCGTGCTAGTCGTTCGTTTCGTGCCACAACGAACTCAGCGAAACCGCCTTCGTAGCTGTGGGTTGTGCCTGATGATAGCTCGACGATCCGATCCGCGACTGCGTCAATGAAGTCACGGTCATGGCTCACAAACAGAATGCAGCCCGTCCAGTTTTTGAGCTGCCGCTCCAGCCACGACATTGAGTCAATGTCGAGATGGTTGGTGGGCTCATCCAGCAAAAGAACGTCGGGTTCCGACACCAGTAACCGGGCTAGAGCTGCTCTCATTTTCCATCCACCAGACAGTTCCCTCACAGCACGGTTCGAGTCGCTAGCCGTGAAACCGAGCCCGTTGAGCGCTTTAGCGGCTTTGGATTCGAGGCTGTAACCACCAAGTTGCTCAAACTGGGATTGCGCCTCGCCGTAGCGTGCGACTAGCTCATCGTTTGGAGCTTCGGTGAGTTGGCGTTCAAGGTCAGCAAGAGTCTGAGACAGTTGCAACAGTTTCTTAGCACCCGAGATTACATGCTGCCCGACGGTGCTTTCGGACACATCTCTTAGGTCTTGTGGCAAATAGCCGACCTGTATGTCTCGGGGTTTGCTGACCGTGCCAGTGTCCGGCTCGCACAGGCCAGCCATGATCTCTAGCAGGGTCGTTTTGCCGGTGCCGTTGCCACCCACGAGCGCAGTGCAGCGCCCCGGCGACAGCTGCAAGCTCACGTCACTAAAAAGCTGTCGAGCGCCGTATGCCTTAGCAAGCCCCGATGTGGTGAGAGTCACCGTGCAACGCTATGCCCGATTGGCACCGTCGTTGCCCGTCTCACAGCCAGCGCAGAGCGCTCGATCCGAGGGTTAGTCGAAGGCTTTCGTTTGTTAGAGTGCCTCTATGGAAGGTGTTTGATGTCCGAATCGTCTGAAATCATTTTTGAGGTCAGCGAGGACCAAGCCGATGGAAGCTTCTCCGCCGAAGCTGTGGGATACGGCATCCACACCGAAGGTGCCACGGCGGACGAGGTTCGAAGCAACATCCAAGAGGCAGTCGATTGCTACTTTGATGACTACTCTTCGCGCCCCGGCATCATTCGCCTTCACTTCATTCGCGAAGAAGTCCTGATGTCGTGAGGTTGCCGCGCGATGTGCGTGGCGAGGATCTGGTACGAGTTCTCAGGTCCTTGGGTTACCGCCCTACACGGCAGCGCGGTTCGCATGTTCGATTGACGACCTAGGTCAATGGAGAGCACCACGAAGTCATTCCGATGCATAATCCGATAAGGGTGAAGACACTTTCGGGCATTCTCAAGAGCGTGGCATCCCATCACGGCTTGAGTGTCGAAGAATTGCTGGTGCGACTAGATCTGCGATAGTGCCCAGGTTAGTCGAAGGCCTGTTCTAGGGCATCCACTAAAGTGTTCCACGACAATGTGGCGCACTTGATGCGCACTGGGAACTTCACCACGCCACGCAGCGCCTCCAGATCACCGAGCTTCACGCCGTTCTGGCTGTCGTCAGCGGGTTCGTCTTCGTCAAGGTCGTCTCCACTGCCACCAATCCCGCTGCCGTGAATCGACATCATGTGTTTGAATGCTCGCACTAGCCGCCTCGCCTCTAGCACGGTGCGACCCTTCACAGCAGTTGACATCATTGAAGCCGAAGACTGGCTTATTGAGCATCCCTGACCACCGGTAGACAAATCAACGATGACACCGTCACGCACTTCGAGATAGACCACGATCTCATCACCGCAAAGCGGGTTGAATCCCACTGCCTGCACAGCTGGCGGCACTTCTAGTTCGCCGCGGTTGCGTGGATTTCGGTAATGGTCAAGAATGATCTCGCGGTAGAGGTCTTCTAATCCAGCCACGAATTTGCTCCCATAAACGGCAAGCTCATGCGGCGAAAAAATCGCCCGCAGCACCGATGGCATCAGCTAAAGCGTCTACATCTGAGGTGTCGTTGTATACGTAAAGCGAAGCGCGGGTGGTGGCTGCAAGCCCAAGATGACGCATCAGCGGCTTGGCGCAGTGGTGACCGGCACGCACACACACCCCGCGGTCGTCAAGCACCTGCGACAAGTCGTGGGGATGGATATCCCTAAAGCTCATTGACAGTACCCCGCCACGACAGGCTGGCTCTGCGGGTCCATGCACTGCTAGGTCATCGCCGTAGCGCTCTTGGAGGGTGCGCAACGCGTAGGCGGTGAGGCTGACCTCATGTTCACGCACTCGTTCCATGCCGAGACCGTCCAGGTACCTGACAGCAGCACCGAGCCCCACGATCTCGGCGATGGGTGGAGTGCCCGCCTCGAACTTGTGGGGAATGTGATTGGGAGTGAAACCGTCTTTGCGCACGTCGAGGATCATCTCACCGCCGCCCATGAACGGTGGCATCGCCTCCAGCAGCTCAGCTCGAGCCCACAGCACCCCGACACCGGTCGGGCCGCACATTTTGTGGCCGGTGAAGCCCAGAAAGTCAGCACCCAAGGCTTGCACATCGCAAGGCAGGTGCGGCACATACTGAGCGGCATCCACCAAGATCAAAGCTCCAGAGTTGTGAGCTGCATCAGCCAGACGCCTTATCGGGTTGAGCGTGCCAAGCACGTTGCTCATAGCGGTCACTCCCAGCAACTTGGCACCGTCAAGCAGCCGATCAAGGTTGCTCAAGTCGAGTTGCCCGTCGGCGGTGACCGAGATCCAGCGGATCTCGAAACCTTTCTCGGCGGCGAGCATCTGCCAAGGCACAATGTTGGCGTGATGCTCCATTTCGGTGATCACCACGGCATCGCCGGGTCCCAGGTTCGCACCTCCCCAACTGCGTGCCACTAGGTTGAAAGCTTCGGTGACGTTCTTGGTGAAGACGATCTCGTTAGCTGAGTAAGCGTTCACGAAGCGAGCCGTTTCGGCTCGGGCGGTTTCCATAGCTTCAGTTGCTTGCGCTGCCAGTTCGTAAGCACCGCGATGCACATTGGCGTTGATCGTCTCGTAATAGTTGTTCATGGCTTCCAGCACACAGCGAGGCTTCTGAGACGAAGCCGCTGAGTCGAGGTAGATGATCGGCTTGTCGTGAGCTTCATCAGCCAGGATCGGAAAGTCCGCTCGCGTGCTCTTACCGATTCGGCTGCTTGTGCCGCCTGCGGTGCTGTTCATGACTGGATGCCCTCGTAACGTTCGTAGCCTTCGCGTTCGAGCCGGTCTGCTAGTTCAGGGCCGCCGCTGTCGATGATGCGACCATCAAGCAGCACATGCACCCGGTCGGGTTCCAGCCCTGAAGTGAGTATCCGCTGAAAATGCGTTATCGCCAGCACACCCAGAGCAGGGCGCTCAGCACGCACTGCCTGCAAGCCGCCAGCGACGATACGCAGTGCGTCAATGTCAAGGCCTGTATCAGTTTCGTCAAGGATCGCCATGTCAGGCTCTAGCACCGCCATCTGCAGAATCTCGTTGCGTTTCTTCTCGCCGCCGGAGAACTTTTCATTGAGATGTCGCTCCATCAAAGCGGAATCTATTGAGAGCTTCTCCATCCACTCCACCATGGTCATGTAGGTCTCGATAGAACTCACGTCGGTGCCTTTGCGCTCTTGCAGAGCCTGAGTCAAAAAATTGCGAACCGACACACCGGGTATCTCCTGGGGATACTGAAAAGCCAGGAACATGCCTGCTTTGCCGCGCACCTCTGGTGGCCAGTCGGTGACATCGTCGCCTTTGAAACGGATTGAGCCTTCCGTAACTTCGAACTCGGGGCTTCCCAGCAGCGCAGCAGCCAGAGTAGATTTGCCTGATCCGTTGGGTCCCATCAAGGCGTGAGTTTCGCCAGCTTCGACCACTAGGTCCACACCGCGCAGAATTTTCACTTCGCCGTCAGCGGTGGACACATGCAAGCCGTTGATCTCAAAGAGTGGTGCGTCGGGCACGGTGAAATCCTACGGCGTGCAGCGGTAACTACAGCGTCTGCCTATCGGGCGGCGTGGCTGAACTTGCTGTAAGCGCTAGCTTGTCGCTCAGCAGCAGATGCATGTGCAGGTCTGCGCGCAATCGAAAGGAGGGTTCACATGAATTTTGCCTTCACCGACGAGCAAGAGCAACTCAGAGAGTTCGTGAGCGGGTTCTTGGCGGAAAAGTCACCCGAATCCGTGGTGCGCCAACAGATGGACACCGAAAAAGGCTTCGATCCTGAGGTCTGGGCTCAGCTCTGCGAGCAGCTCGGACTGACCGCTTTGGCGATCCCCGAAGCTTACGGTGGTCAGGGTTTCAGCTGTGTTGAGCAGGTGGTGGTGCTTGAAGAAATGGGCAAAGCGCTGCTTTGTGCGCCGTTTTTTTCCTCTGCGGTGCTGGCTGCCAACACGCTGCTGCATTGCGACGACGAAACCGCTAAGCAGGCTCATTTGCCGACTATCGCATCGGGTGAAACCCGAGCGACGCTGGCCTTCACCGAACAGAATGGACGCTGGGACGAGCCTGGAATAACTATGGCAGCTACGCCTGAAGGAGACTCTTGGCGTTTAGACGGTGTGAAGATGTATGTGCTTGACGGCCACACCGCCGACCTGATTTTGGTGGCGGCTCGCAGTTCGAACGGAGTGTCGTTGTTCAGCGTGGACGCAGCTGCCGATGGGCTTACCCGCAGCGCCTTGTCAACCATGGACCAGACCCGCAAGCAAGCCAAACTCACCTTCGACGGAGTCAAAGCCACGCTGATCGGCACCGAGGGGCAGGGTTGGCCGGTGCTTGAAACAGTGCTTGATCTGGCTGCAGTGGCTTTGGCAGCTGAGCAGGTGGGTGGCGCTCAGCAGTGCCTAGACATGTCGGTTGAATACGCCAAGGTTCGCGTGCAGTTCGGGCGCCCGATCGGTTCGTTTCAGGCAATCAAACACAAGTGCGCCGACATGCTTTTGGAGGTTGAGTCCGCCAAATCGGCTGCCTACTACGCAGCATGGTGCGCTGCCGAAATGAACGATGAGCTGCCTCAAGCGGCTTCGTTGGCTAAGAGCTACTGCTCAGAGGCTTATTTCCATGCCGCTGCTGAGAACATACAGATCCACGGCGGCATTGGCTTCACCTGGGAGCACCCGGCGCATCTGTATTACAAGCGGGCCAAAAGCTCAGAGTTGCTGTTCGGTGATCCTTCCTATCACCGTGAACTGCTGGCGCAGCGAATCGGTTTGTGATTCGGGCCGGGCGGTGACTCCAGAGTTTTGCGCCTGAAAGAGCAACCACTGAAGTGATCTGGCTTTTTGCGGCGGTTGGGCTGGTAGCGGTAGTGGCGATCGCTTTCGTGTCGGTAGGCATCGCTGTCGGCGGACTCGAAGCTGAAACCGCGCCAGCGGTCTACCGCTACTCCGATGCCGTTGACTTTGTTGCTGAGCAACTGCCCGAAGAGGTGACCGCCAGAGTCAGCCACAGCGATGTCGGCAAAGTGCTGCGCTGGCATCTTGACTGGTTCGCTGAGGTAGGTCTCGCCACTGATCATGGCATCCAGCTGGGAGATCCAGCGGTCGCAATAGGTGAGGTTGCCGTGATTGACAGCGACGCTGCCTGCGACGCTGTCGTGGCACGCTCGTTGCGTGAATCAGGCCCAGATCCTGTGGATGTGGTTTGCATTCTTGAAGCTCAGCTCGCATACCTTTCACAAATCGGAGCGCTCAGCGCTGGAGGCCCTGACACCCATCAAAGCTGAGGGTGCTTGGATTGCTGGCTCTGATGTGGTTGACTAATACCACCAAGAGAAAGGAGGTGGTCCAACTGAGTGCTAAACGCAATGTGACCTTGGAGGTGGCTGGCCGCTAGCTACGGCAAGCTGGACCTACTGGCGAATCCCCGCCAGCTCCACCCCCAGAAATGAGTCGCCGGACCTTGTCACATCTGGCACAGCAGCAGAACTTGACAGTTTGATATTGCTGGCAGGGATGCTGCTACAAAATGGCTCGCCTGGGATTTTCCGGCAAACATCTATGTCAGCGGGGCGAACTGTTGCAGTTCGCCCCGCTGGCGCGTGGAGGCTGCGTGCTGTCGTTGCAGCTTCTACGCAGCGAAACAGTGGCTATCTGAGCTAGTGCGAAACCGCTTGCGGGTAAGGCGACTACCGTGCAAGACATGGACAGACGCTTCGTTGTCGACTCCAACGAACTCACCGCTCACCTCGTCCACCCGTTGCAAGCCCCGGCACGACGACCTGCTGTGGTGATAGTCCACGGCTTCCCTTCTGAGCCGGGTGGCGGAATCAACTCCACTGGGACGATCCCTGCTCTAGTTGAACAGATAGTGCTCGAAACGGGTTTCACAGCTTTGGGCTACGCCTCTAGGGGGGTGGGCGACTCTCAAGGCGATTTTTCACTTGATGGCTGGCGGCGTGATCTCTCCGGCGCGATTGACTATCTGGAGAGCGAAGTTGACTGTGACGGCATCTGGCTTGTTGGTTTCGGCACAGGGGGAGCTTTGGCCGTGGTAGTGGCTAGCCGTGATCAACGGGTACGGGGCGTGGCTTCGTTGGCTGCCCCCGCCGACTTCGAAGACTGGGCACGCAACCCTCGCAAGCTACTGCTATGGGCACGAGAAGTTGGTGTGGTGCGAGACCCTAATTTTCCTTCCAAATTCGACCGCTGGGCTGCAGAGTTGCGCGCCTTGCGTGCCGTGAAAGCTGCTGAGTTTTTGGGCAACCGCTCCTTGCTGGTATTGCACGGCAGCGACGATGAAACTGTCCCTGTTTTTGATGCCCGTGTCATCGCTGACGCTCACCCAAGTGCCGACTTGCGGATCATCGCCGGGGCTTCGCATCACCTGCGCCATGACCCGCGTGCTGTGGCGGTGCTGCTGGGATGGCTCGAACGTCAGCGCTCTTCGCTAAAGACAGTCAGTGCAGCAGATAGCTAGCTCTGTGGAAGCGTCAACCTGAACTCCGACCCGAAGCCTTCGCGTGAGGTAACTCTGACATCACCACCGTGGTTAAGAGCTACATGTCGCACGATCGACAATCCAAGACCGGTGCCTCCCGTATTGCTACTGCGTGCGCGGTCAATGCGATAGAAGCGCTCAAAGATGCGGTCCTGCTCTGCTGCAGGAATGCCGACACCTTCATCGCTCACCGACACGGTTATGTTCTGTTGCTCCGTTGTGACAGTCACCTCTACTCGGCTTTCAGGCTCGCTGAACTTGACAGCATTGTCGAGCAGGTTAAAAACCGCCGACTCAAGATCACGTCGTGAGCCGTTGATCAGTGCCACATCCTCGGGGATCGAAGCGATCACCTTGACTCTTTGCTGTTCGGCACTTTCGGTTATGCGATCGACTGCCGCCTCAACCACCTCACCAATGTTAAGCGGTGCCGCCCGGTGGCCGCTTTCGTCTTCGAGCAGCGAAAGCGTTAGCAGGTCTTCGATAGTGTTCGCCACCCGTTGAATCTCAATCTGCATCCGGTGTATCAACTGCTGCGTAACCAGCGGATCCGAATCGGTGTGCAGCGTGTCGGCTAGCAGGCTGAGCGCCCCAATCGGGGTCTTCAATTCGTGGCTGACATTCGCCACGAAGTCTTTACGCACTGACTCAATGCGCTGTGATTCGGTGGTGTTATGCACCAGAGCTACAGCACCGAGCAGTTCGCTATCGGCTTGTAGGGGGCAGGCACGCACTTCGTAGCTCTTGCGAGGCTCGGCATGTAGTTCAATGTTGCTGGTGACCTCTTCACCTTTACGGGCCCGCTCAAGCAGTTCCTTTACCTTGCCAGCCACTAGGGCTTCGCCGTGGCGGGCTTGCAGCAACGCGTCAGCGGACGTGTTGCAGGCCACTATCGTGCCTGAGCTGTCACAGACCACAAGCCCTGCCCGCAAGGCATCAAGGCTCAAAGCGAGTCGTTGATGCGCGACTTCGGCTGCTACTTGCGACGTTTCGGCGGTTTCGGCTTGTCGACGAGCTTCGGTTATCGCCTGACGAACTGGCAAGCTGCGCCGAGTTGAGCGTTGTGAGCCGCCAGAGTGTGCCGATGATGCTGCGTTGCGTCGCAACCATCGCAGCAGGCGGATTCGTTCAGTGACAACAACAGCGGAGACGATCATCAGTGCTGCCATCAACGAAACCAGCAGAGCAGTCATGTTTACAGAGTTGCCAGCGGCAGTGGTGGCGTTGTTGCTGACTGTGGTGTTGTCATCGTGGTGTTACTGCTGACATAAGAGCTTGTGGCTGCTAGTCAGCATTGTCTTCAGTCACTATTGTCTTCGCCGTTGAGCGATACCTCCGTCGGTTCAGACGACGACTCTTCAAGATGGAGTTCGATTAGCTCTGCTTGACCGGGCATCTCACCAGAAACCATGTAACGCACCCGCTCGCTTATGTTCACAGCATGATCGCCGATCCGCTCGTAGTAACGGGCGACCAAAGCTAACTGCACAGCCGCTTGCACTTCAAGATCTTGGCTGCTGCTCGCCTCAAGCAAGCTCTGCACGAAAGAGCTATGCAGGTTGTCGAGTCTGTCGTCAATGTCGTCAAGGGCGCTAGCCAAAGCTGAGTCATGTTCGGAGTATGAGTCCACCGACAGCCGTATCAGTCGGATCGCTTCGTCGTTCATCTCCGTTATCAGTCCACGCAGTTTTGGTGGCAGTTCGATACGGAACATGCGACGCGCGCCTTTGCATATGTTGCAGGCCAGCCCACCAGTGCGCTCAAGTTCGCCACTGATCCACATCGTCGCCAAGATCTGACGTAGATCGCCAGCCATCGGCTGCTGCAACGCCAACAAGCTCTGACATTGCTCCTCTATCTTGAACGCTGCCATGTCAATTTGATCGTCGTTGTCGATCACATGTTGAGCTTCGGCTAGGTCATAGCGCAGCAAAGCGTCGGTAGCGCGCGCCACGGCATCGCTAGCACGCGCCGCAAGTTGCACCACCAGTTCGCTGGTTTCTTCGATTTCGACGTGAAAGCTTCTGCGGGTTTGTTCGCTCATGGTTTGTTCCTGTCAAATTCTGCGCTTCGGAGTCTTGCTGTAAGGAGCATCATCCGAATCGGCCGGTCACGTAATTCTCGGTGCGTTCATCAGAAGGGTTTGAGAAGATTTTTTGGGTGGTGTCAACCTCTACCAGAATCCCAGTGCGGGTGTCGTTTTCGGAATGCGTGTCTGCTGTGAAGAAGGCTGTTGTGTCACTAACTCGAGCTGCTTGCTGCATGTTGTGAGTGACGATCATGATGGTGTAGTCCTGCTTGATTTCTTGCATTAGATCCTCAATGCGGGCTGTGGCGATCGGGTCAAGCGCTGAGCAGGGTTCGTCCATCAACAACACATCGGGATCAACTGCGATAGCTCTGGCGATGCATAGCCGCTGCTGCTGCCCACCCGAAAGGCTCAGTGCCGAATCTTTGAGCCTGTCGTTGACTTCTTCCCATAAAGCCGCTTTGCGCAGCGAGTTCTCGACAATGTTGTCCAAGTCTTTTTTCTGTCCAGCTACACGAGGCCCGTAGGCGACGTTGTCGTAGATGGACTTAGGGAAAGGGTTGGGTTTCTGAAAGACCATGCCGATCCGGCGTCGTACTTCCACAGGATCAACTCGCTCGTGGTAAAGGTCGGTGCCGCGGTAGCTAATCGAGCCGGTTACGCGAGCTGCTTTGATCAGATCATTCATGCGGTTGTAGCAGCGCAGCACCGTGGACTTGCCACAACCAGACGGCCCGATCAGGGCCATGATCTGGTTGCGAGGCACGTCAAAGGTAACGTCACGCACGGCACGGAAGCTGCCGTAGTAGACGTTCACATCACGCGACTCAAACACTGCGTCTGGGGTTTGCGTGACCGGGGCAGCCGCCGCGGTGCTTTGGGCTAAAGCGCTGTCATCGTCGACAGTAGCGACCGTCGGACGTTCGATCAGGCGTGGGGCTTCGTCGGTCATGTACACATCAGCCTCTCTTCTTTTCGAATCTGTTGCGCAACAGGATGGCCGCAGAGTTCATGATCAGCACCAGAACAAGAAGCACCACGATGGCGGCTGCCGCAGCAGTGGCGAAGCCTACGTCCCGTCCCGATTGCTGCGTCCAGCTGGTGATCACAATCGGTAGGGCTGTGAAGCGGTCATCAAGCGCGCTCACCTCAAATAGTCCTGGGTTGTCCCCTAAGCGTCCAGTGACTGCACCTACCAGGATTAACGGTGCTGCTTCGCCGACCGCTCGTGCCATCGAAAGCAGTGTGCCGGTCAGGATTCCTGGAGCAGCGTAAGGCAGCACTTGGGTGCGGATCATCTCCCATTTTGTGGCACCCACGCCGTAGGCACCTTCACGCAACGAAACTGGCACGGCTCGCAGAGCTTCTCCAGCGGTGATCACCACGATCGGCAGCACCAGAATTGCCAGCGTGATACCTCCTGAGAGGGTGGAACGCCCGCCGGTGAACCTGTCAAGACCAAAAAATTGACCGTTTAGCAGCAGTGCCAATCCCAGCAACCCGTAAACCACCGATGGAACTCCAGCCAGGTTACGGATGTTCACTTCGATGAACGAGGTAAAACGGTTGCGAGGCGCATACTCCTCGAGATACACCGCGCCGCCGATACCTACAGGAAAAGCCAGCAGAGCCACAATAATGGCGATCCACATTGAGCCGTAAATGCCTTGATGCACTCCGAGTTTGTCATCGCTTGACTGTGATCGCAGCGTGCCCCCAAGGAAATCCCACAAACGGGTTGTGAGCTGCTCAGAGCTATCGAAAGCCACTGTGAGTAATAGCACCGCAAGCAGTGCCAGCGTCATCAGCAAGCAAACCTGCAACAAGGAGCGAAACAGCAAACCGCGGGCATCTGCACGACGCCGCTCAATAGATGCCGCAACAAGCGCTCGAGACTTGTCGTCGTAAAGGCGACTAATCACTAGTAAGCCTCTCGCACTCTAGACACGAAACGGGCCGCGATCACGTTCAAAGCCAGCGTGATTACAAATAGCAGCAAACCCACAAAATAGAGGCTCTGAAAGGTAAGACCTTCACCCACCACGTTGTCGGTGCCCGAAGCAAGTGAGGCCATGGCTGCGGTCATGGTGAGTCCGCCTTCGAAAGGTGAGTCGGTGAAGCGTGAAGCATCGGCTGCGCCTCCGGCCATGAACACCACCATGGTCTCACCAACCGCTCTTGAAATCGCAACAATAAACGCCGCCACGATTCCAGATATGGCTGCCGGTAGCACTACCGCAGTCGCAGTAGAGATTTTTCTGGCTCCGAGCCCGGCTGAGGCTTCACGCAGCGAGTCAGGCACTGCCGCCATGGCATCTTCAGAGATTGATGCCACCAGCGGAATGGTCAAAATTCCTACGCCGATACCAGCAGCAGCCAACGATCCCGCGTTGTTGGGCGCAAAGTCAAGCCACACGTTCAATGTCCAGCCTGCCGCCACGGCGAACACCAGCACCAGCATGGCGATTGCTGCCACCGCTGCGATACGTGCTGAGGGGTCGGCTGCTCCTTCGCGATACTGCTTAAGCCGGTTGCGTGCGATCAGCGCCGAAACCCCGGCGTAACCGATCAAGATCACAGCTCCAAGCACCAGAAAAGTGGTTCGACCGACGCGGCCTACAAGATTCGGCGCGATCCAAGTGAGAGCGAAGAATCCCAGCACCACCGACGGTATTCCTGCCAAAATTTCCAAAGCGGGTTTGAGCCAGGCTCGTACTCGCTGACTGGCATACTCCGACAGATAGACGGCTGCACCAAGGCCCAGCGGGGCGGCCACCACCATGGCAATGCCGGTGACGATCAACGTAGGAACGATGATCGTCGGAATGTCGTAGAGACCTCTGCGAGGAAACCAGCCCTGCTGACCCCAAGTGTCAGCCCACACCACTTCGGTTACGAAAGTCCACGCTTCGCGCAGCAGGCTCAACACGATCAGCGTGCTCACCAGAACCGACACAAGCGCCGCCACCAAAAGCGTGTAACGGATGATCACTTCGCGATGGCGTCGAGACGGCGCTATTTGAAGCTGATCAACAGTCAACTGCTCCGTTGAGTGCTTTGCAGCGGCGGCTCTCGTGTCGGTCATGGCTTTTGGAGGGAACTCCTAGTCGACTAGTTCTAACTGAATATTTCTAGTTGACTAGTTCTAGCTGATTACGCTGCGGGTGTTCCAACGTTGAGCTGTTTCGGCTAGTGCTTGCTGGGTGAGGGGCACATAGCCGACTTCGCTTACTGCTTGGTTGAGTGCTTCTGAGACGTAGAAGTCGACGTAGGCGACGACAGCGGGGTTGGCTGCGGCTTTGTCAGCATTGACGTAGATCCACAGGTCGCGGCTGATCGGGTATTCGTTGGAGGCAATGGTGTCGGGTGTGGGGGTGACGCATCCGTTTCCGCCGTCAACGTCAATGAGTTTCACTCCAGAGGCGTTGATAGCGAAAGCGAACCCGACCCAGCCGAGGCTGGTGTCGCTTGACTGGATGCCTTGCAGGATGACGTTGTCGTCTCCTGAGGGGTTGTAGTCGGTGCGAGTGGTGGCTTCTACGCCTGCTTGCTCGGCGAGGTCTTCGAGCACGATCTCAACGAACGAGTCGAAGGTGCCGGATTCTTCACCGGGGCCGAAGATGTCTAGGGGAGCATCCGGTAGCTCTGGTGAGGCTTGTGCCCAAGTGCTGGCGCCTTCGCCGTTGGGACCGATCAGTTCAAAAAGTTGTTCGAAGCTGAGGCATGCGACGGCGTTGTTGTTGGCGTTGGTCATCACCGCGATGCCGTCGACACCGACTTTGAGTTCGACGATGTTGTTGATGCCGTTGTTGAAGCAGTCTTCTTTTTCGGAGTCTTTGATTTGACGTGAAGCGTCGGAGATGTCGGTTTCGCCGGTGCAAAACAGTTGGAAACCGTCACCGGTGCCGGGACCGTCAACAGTGACAGACACGTCAGGTGCGACATCTTCAAACAGTTCCGCGACACGAATCGAGATCGGCTCAACAGTCGAAGAACCAGAAATATTCACCTCACCAGATACCGCCGACAAATCCTGTTGCGTCATTGCTACCGGTGCATCATTGCTGCCAGCAGGCTCGTTGTCAGCGGTTGTGGCCGTATTTGCGGATGTGTCGGTGGCTGCATCGTCAGCATCGTCGTCACCACTGCAGGCAGCGGCCACAAGCGAGAAGCTAACGAGAAAGGCTGTCAGGATCAGTTGAGAGCGAAACCGGCGGCGGCTTCGCATGATTGAGAACTCTGGATTTTCGGTGCAGCTACTTGCTGGCTCAGCATTGGCTGACCGACGATCAGGTTTACTCACTTTGTGTTCCCTCCTCGGGGTAGGCATAACAAAGACCCGCGCTTTGTCGCGAGCCGTGCAGCAAGCTAAACCACCTCGGGTTTCGGTTAGTTGAGGTGATCGTGAACCGCAGGCAAATGATGGTTAACGGCAGGTGAAACCTTGCCGCTG
Source organism: Candidatus Aldehydirespirator catecholifindens (assembly GCA_028283245.1). Taxonomy (GTDB): domain Bacteria; phylum Actinomycetota; class Acidimicrobiia; order Acidimicrobiales; family Aldehydirespiratoraceae; genus Aldehydirespirator; species Aldehydirespirator catecholifindens. The sequence goes on from JAPYNU010000068.1 coordinate 31,253, forward strand.
ATCTGTGCCGGTAGGTGCTGTCAGTTGCCTTGCGATCCGGTATCGCCGCGTGCTGGCATTTGTGTTTGCTTTGTGCGAGCGAGTGCTACTGCTTGGAGTTGGTGAGAGCTTTAGCTCTGTGCAGGAAGGTCGCCATCTGAGCGCGGGTGGTGATGTCGCTGCCGCAGAAGTTGGTGCCGTCACCGCATCCTGCGGTAATGCCCGACGCTTTGAGCGCTGCCACATGATCGGCATACCAGTCATCAGCGGCCACATCCGCGAAGTTCGGGTTGGGCCCGGCTGGCAGGTCAAAAGCGCGTGACAAGAACACCGCCAGTTCGGCACGGGTGATGGTGCGGTCGCCGCAGTAGTCGCTTCCGTCGCCGCATCCAGTGGTGTGACCCAACTCGGCGAGGCGCTCAATGAAGGGCCACCAGCTTGCTGGCAACTCCTCAACGTCGCCAAAGCGAGTTTCGGTCACAGCCGCGGGATCCTTACCGTCAAGCATGCGCACGATCCACACAGCCACCGTCTTGCGGTCTATGGGGTCGTCACCACAGAAACCATCAGCGTCAATGTCTGCCGAAAAAGCACAGCCGGTCAACACGCCGTCTTGTGACAGTTCTTGCAGCGCCGCGGAGTAGAAAGCGTTCGGCGTGCGGTTGGGCAGCGCTATCCGGTAGAGCGAAAAATCACCGCTGCTAGAGACCACCGTCACGATGACCGCAGGGATCATTGGGCTAGGAGGGTCTGCGAACAGGTTGATCTGATGACCGTTGGATGGGTCATCGTCTGCGTCGGTCGGATAGATGACAACAGTCGTGGTCTCGTTGGCCGCTTGCGCCTCAACCGTGGTCTGGCGCACAGCGGCATTCCAGATGGCTTGGTATGAGGTGCGTATCGGATCGAACTGACCTATATCAAGGCAGCTCAGCGACAGAGCTTTGAGGTCCCCGGGTTGTGTCGCAGAGTTCTGAGGTTCGCCTACGGTTTCGATCAGCCAACAGCCGTCTCCTTGAGCTTTCGCCGACAGCACCCAACGACGACCGCTGACACGAAACGCTGGTGCTTCGATCGACTCGGTGCTTCTCAAATACAGAAAGCGGGCTTGACCGTTGCTGTTCACAACGAAGGGTTCTTTCGTGTCGGGATAGAAGCACGACTCGCCGGCGCTTAAAACGAGACCGGCTTTACACTCAAGCGCCTCTGTCTCTGGTGCTGTCTCAGGTGGTGTTTGTGCCACCGCCTGCTGTGGACCTGCACCGCTATGCACAAGCAATGCCGTCACGACAGCAAGCACAGCAACTGCTGCGGTCAACAGGCATCTACCAGACGCATCAATACCAGCAACTCTTTTGATCACCCCACACCTCCAGTGATTTGGCTCAATGTTTCCTGCCGTTATTTCACCGCACAGTTATTCAGTCAAGTTATTCAGTGCAGTGATTCCAGCATAGTTAGTTCAGCACAGCCTTCAAGGCGGTGGCAATATCGCCATGACTGAAAGTGAAGCCGCCCTCCATTAGTCGAACGGGTTTCACTCTGGTGCTGCTATAAAGCAGAGCATCGGCGAGTTCACTACCGAGGCGAGCATGCAGCGCCGGTTTTGGGGTGGGTAGCAGCGTCGGACGTCGCAAAGCTTTGCCTAAAGCTCGAGTCAGTTGACTGTTGGTCACAGGCTGCGGCGCAGTCAGGTTCACCGGGCCTTCCAGGTCGGCTTGCAGCAGCCAAAGCAGGGCTTCGACTTCGTCGTGCAGGGTGATCCAGCTCATCCACTGTCGTCCGTTGCCGATACGTCCTCCGATACCGAGCCTGAAGAAGGGCAGCATCTCAGCCAGCGCTCCGCCTGATTTAGTGAGCACCACTCCTGTGCGGGGATGAATCACCCGGATGCCCGCAGTCCGTGCCGGATCAGCAGCCGTTTCCCAGTCGCGGCACACTTGCGCTAGGAAACCATCCCCAGAGCTAGAGGACTCATCAAGTTCTTCATCGCCGCGGTCGCCGTAGAAGCCGATAGCCGAAGAAGACACCAGCACCTCGGGAGGAGCATCCAGTTCTGCCAGTGTCGCAGCCAGCAGAGCGGTGCTTTGTGTGCGGCTGTCGGCGATTCGTTGCTTCTGGGTTTGCGTCCAGCGCTGCGAAGCGATCGGCTCGCCAGCGAGATGCACAACAGCATTACAGCCTTCAAGCCCTGCTGCATCAATGTCGCCACTAGGCGGATCCCACATCACAGCTTGTTGGTTCGATTTTTGGCTTGAGTTTGCAGGGGCGCTACGCAGCACGGGCAGCGTCTGATGCCCAGCGCTTTCGAGACGCTCCATCAAGGCACAACCGATCAGCCCCGTTGATCCCGTGACTGCAACACGCATAGTGCCATTGGTCTACCATGTTCACCGACATGAACGACCATTCGGCACCTCCTAGCCCTCCAGCAGGCGACCCCGCAGCATCCGGCGCTGGCGCTTCTGATGCTGCCGGGGCTTCTGGTCGCAGGTTCCGGCTACGTCCTCGAACGGTGATCGCAGTGGTGATTGTGGCCGCGCTAGTGATTTTCATGGTGCAGAATCGCAGCCAAGTGCCGGTCTCGTTCCTGGTCATTGAGGTGCATTGGCCTCTTTGGGTGGTGATCGTGACTGCTGCAGCAGCAGGGGCAGTGGTCAGAGAAGTGCTCAGATGGGTGATACGGCTGGCACGTCGCCGTCGTCGTCATGATCGCCGTCTATGAGCACTCGCCTGCTGATACTCACTGCGTTGCTGTGTGGCTTGCTGATTTTGGTGGCGTTCACGGTGCAAGTGTTGATCGGCGGCTTCTGAAGCCTGCGCGAGCTACGCCGGAGCTCTGATCGCCTCCGCACACCTCGCCGCAGGGCCGTGCTATCTGAAAAAGCCGCAGAAACCGCTAGGGTCGCAGCCATGATCGCCGGGTCGCTATGACCGACACAGCACTAACGCAGACTCATGATTTGGTCGTGGTTGGGGGTGGCCCTGGCGGCTACGCAGCAGCTCTCTACGGCGCTAGCGCTGGCTTAGATGTGGCTGTCGTTGAGAAGCACAAGGTGGGCGGAACTTGTCTGCATGTGGGCTGCATTCCAGCCAAAGAACTCCTAGAGGCGGCGTCGGTTTATCGGACCGTGTCGCGTGCGGCTGAGTTCGGTGTGGCCGCAGGTGAACCGAGCCTTGACTGGTCGGCGGTTTTAGCGCGCAAACAGCAGGTGATCGACAAGATGATGTCGGGCTTGTCGTCGCTTTTGGGGCAGCGCAAAGTAACCGTCTACGCTGGAGTAGGTTCACTCGCAGGCGCAGGCGCTGTGCTGGTTTCAGTTGAACAAGAGCCACGGCAAGACTCAACGCAGAACGTGACACAGCCCGCAACGCAGACATTGTCAGCGGATGCGATTGTGGTGGCTGCAGGCTCTGTGCCTCGCACCATCGGCGGCTTCGATGTGGACGGTGAGCTGGTGGTCACCTCCGACGAACTGTTCCAGATCAACCGCCTGCCGCAATCAGCAGCAGTCATCGGCGGTGGTGCCATTGGCTGTGAGTTCGCTTCGATGCTTGGCGACCTTGGTGTCAAGGTCACCGTGCTTGAGGCTCTGCCTAGCATTCTCGCTGGTTGTGACAGTGAGGTCGCTAGCACGGTGCGGCGCTCGTTTCGCAAGCGTGGCATCAACGTGCATACCGATGTTGCAGTGCATGGTCATGAACCTCGACCGGATCGTTCAGGCACCGTTGTGAGGTTCGGCGAAGGCAAGCATGTTGATGTAGAGATGGTGGTTGTGGCTGTGGGTCGTCGACCCCGCACTGAAGCATTAGGTCTTGAGGATGCAGGTGTTGAGATTGATGAGCGCGGCTTTGTGACCGTTGACGAACGCTGCCGCACAACTGCGCCCGGTGTTTGGGCGGTAGGCGATGTAGTCAACAGCCCTCAGTTGGCGCACACCGCTTTTGCTGAAGGGATGCTCGCTGTGCGAGACATCAAAGGCGAGCCTGCTGAGCCGATCGACTATCACGGCACGCCGTGGTGCATCTACAGTCATCCTGAGGTTGCTTTCGCTGGCCACACCGAACAGAGCGCAGTGGAAGCCGGTTTTGAGGTAGTGACTTCGGTTCATCGTTTCATGGCCAACGGGCGTGCCCAGATTCTGGGTGAGACCGAAGGGCTAGTGAAAGTGATCGCAGAGAAGCAGCCTGACGGCACTGGTGGCCGCATTCTTGGTGTGCATATGGCCGGGCCTTGGGTGACTGAGCAGCTCGGTCAGGCGTATTTGGCCGTTAACTGGGAAGCCACCGTGAGTGAGGTGGCAGGTCTGATTCAACCGCATCCCACCATGAGCGAACTGTTCGGCGAGACCGTATTGTCGTTGACTGGCCGTTCGCTCCACGGCTAGGGATTCACGGTCATTGCATAAGAACGCAGGAGGCGAACATGGCAGATGTCACGATGCCGCAGTTGGGTGAGACGGTAACTGAAGGCACCGTCACCAGATGGTTCAAGCAAGTCGGTGACGAGATCGCGCTTGACGAGGCGCTGTTTGAGGTGTCGACCGACAAGGTTGACACTGAGGTGCCGTCACCTGTAGCGGGGGTGGTTGCGGAGATCTTTGCTGGCGAGGGCGATCTTGTGGAAGTGGGTCAAGTGCTGGCCCGCGTCGGTGACGCCGCAGACACCTCAGCAGCACCTCCGCAGGCTCCGCCGGTTGAGCAGGTTTCTCCAGCTTCGCCACTTCCGCAGGCTCCGCTGGTTGAGCAGGTTTCTCCAGCTTCGCCACTTCCGCAGGCTCCGCTGGTTGAGCA
>JAPYNU010000069.1 GCA_028283245.1 Candidatus Aldehydirespirator catecholifindens
CTTTTTAGGAGCCGGGCTGCTGCGCGTCCGGCTAGCTTGCACTTATGGCTGTCAAATCACGAAACCGCCAATGGTTGGTACGACCCTGGAACGATTCGGGTTCTGACTCTGACCGGCGAGCCGACCGGCTTGCTAGTGAGGAACCCATGGCCATTGAACTCAACGATGTGCGTGTGGCGACCACTATGCGCACGCCCGGCAACGACTTCGAGTTGGCCGTCGGGTTTTGTTTCACCGAAGGACTGCTTGAAGGCGCTGAGGTGAAGCAAGTCAAATACTGTGCGTCTGGCTCAGCTGTGGCTTCTGATTTCAATGTGGTGACGGTCATGACTTCCGGTGATGCGCCTGAGCCGCGGCCTCGGCTGACCACTACGACCTCATCGTGTGGTTTCTGTGGCACCAGCGAAATTGATGAACTGGTCGCCAAACTGCCGCGAGTCTCTGGTGATCCGCTGCCGTGGGAGTCACTTGCCGCAGCCCCCTTGCGGATGCGTTCATCTCAGACGCTTTTTGATGACACTGGAGCAGTGCATGCTGCCGGTGTAGTAGCCCCTGAGGGATCGGTGACGCTGGTGCGTGAAGATGTAGGTCGCCACAATGCAGTCGACAAACTGATCGGACGAATGCTGCTTGACGGTGATTTGCCCGCCACTGGTTTGGGTCTGGTGGTGAGCGGCCGGGCCAGTTTCGAGTTGGTGCATAAGGCGTGGGCGGGGGGATTTCGTGCATTGGTGGCTGTGAGCGCCCCCACCGCTTTGGCCGCAACCACCGCTGAAGCCGCAGGAATGCAACTAGCCGGTTTCGCCCGCAACAACACCATGACGATCTACGCATAAGTCAATGATTGACAGCGAGATCGTTCTTGTCGTAGTAGCCCATACGACGCGTTAGGCAGCGGATCGCGTCGTTAGAAGCGCTTGAATAGCCCATACGACGCGCTATTGTGGAGTAGTGGGCAAATACGTTGATGCTCAGGGCTGGATTACCACAGCGTCAGGCTACGGAAATCGCACTTATCGCGCCTTTGTGCCGCACCCTGTGGCGACATGGAATCCTGTAATCAGCACGGCAGATCTGGCGGCGGTGACCGCTGCCGACCGGGCGCTTGCAGCAGCAGCCTCCTTGCCGCATGCTGGGCTCAGCGGCGCAATCTCAGACTGGATGATGGCCCGTGATGAGAGCATCCGGTCCAGTGTCATCGAAGGGGTAACCGCTACCGAGCCGGGGCTTGCTTGGGCGCGTTACATGGATCTCGCCAACAGGCCCGTGACCGACGAAAACGATGCGTTAACTCTCGGTGCAGCGAGGCAGATAGCAGCAGCAGTAGATCTGGGCACAAGGATGCGCAACGGCATCATCTGCTCTACACAGGACATCCTCGACTTGCACAATCAACTCTTTGACCGGACGCGAGACAAGGCCATAGCGGGCGTGCTGCGAGACTCACCGATCTGGATCGGCCCTCCCGGCTGCTCGGTGCATGAGGCATCGTTCGTGCCGCCGCCGCCGGATTACGTGGCTTCATTGCTGGCAGATCTGGTGGATTACATAAATTTCAGCGACCATCCGCCCGTGTTGCGTGCAGCTGTTGCACACGCCCAGTTCGAGACAATCCACCCGTTTGAAGACGGCAATGGCAGAACTGGTCGCGCGCTCATCCACACACTGCTGAACGCAACTGGGGTTGCTCAAGGGGCTCTGCCTATCAGCACAGCGCTCAGCAATGATCGACGCAGCTACTACGACGCGCTCGACGCCATTCGTGTGGTGTGTGCCGATGACGACATGCAGCGAAGCGCTGCCTTGAGCCGGTGGCTGGGCTGCTTTGCGCAGGCTTGCGAGGAAGCGCAGCGTCAAGCTGTTTTGGCGGTGCGCCGAGCTGAACAGATGACCGCACGGTGGCGACAGGCGGGACGGTTCCGTCGTGGCAGCGCTGCAGCAGCACTAGTTGAAGCGCTTCCGTCAATGCCGGTGCTTGATGCCGACATGGTTGCAAAGAGATTGGGTATCACCACAAGGGTTGCTCGCAATGCTCTGACATCGTTGGAGGAGGCGGGCATAGTGAGCGGCACAGGTACCCGTCGCAATCGTCGCTTCACTGTGCCTGAATTGGTGGGGTCGCTGAGTCGCATGTCTCCCGACGGTGGACTTCCCGCCCCCCGGCGCGACCCAACAGTGCTTGCGAATGACACTGGAAGCCATCTAGTGCTGTCAATACCAGCTTTTTGTGGCTTTTTTGGCCCGCGCTCCAAAAAGCAATGCCAACTGCCGACAGGCCACGCAGGTCAGCATCGCTACAGCACCCGCTAAGGGCGGGGGGAGGGTCCCTTGGGGATCTAGAGACCTAGAAAGTGTCGCTGGTTGGGCGTTGGCAAAGGTCGTCGGGGGTCAGAGACAGGTGCGGGTTCCTAGACTGGATGTAATGGCCAAAATGATTGAACCAAGATGATTGAACCGGTTGAGATTGAGCAAGGTCTTGTGGTGCTGCATTTGTTTTGTGTGCGCACGCCTGGCAGCGATGATGCGGCTGTGCTCAGCGCACTGAAACAAGCTGATGAAGCTGGCGCGCAGGTGGTGACCGTGGCGACTTTTGGCCATAAGTCGCAGCTTTGCTTTATGGGTTTGCACCCCGATGCCTGGGTGTTGCGCGATCTGCAGACCGGCCTCGAAGGTGCTGGTCTCAGCATCGTTGACAGCTTCGTGTCGATCACCGAACTCTCCGAATATGCGTTGGGGCTGCCAGCAGAGATGGCTGAAATGCGCCTCAACCCGAAACTGCCTCCGCCAGGCAAGCCAGCCTGGTGCTTCTACCCGATGACCAAACGCCGCAACCCAGCACAGAACTGGTACGAGCTCAGCTTCGACGAGCGCAAGGAACTGATGCACGAACATGGTGCCTCGGGCCGCAAGTTCGCGGGACGCATTGTGCAGCTCGTGACTTCATCAACCGGTCTAGATGACTGGGAATGGGGAGTCACGCTGTTCGGCACCGACATAGCGGCTCTCAAAGACACCGTCTACACGATGCGCTATGACCGCGCTTCGGCTATCTACGCCGAGTTTGGGCCGTTCGTCACCGGCTTAGTCGGCTCCGCCGAGGAGATATTGTCTAGAACTCGTTGACCCTTGCTGGTCAAACGAAATCTGTTCGACTCAACTGAGTTCACATCCATGTTTAACCGCTGTAGGTCAACTGCTGGGATCGTTCAACGGTTTGCGTGCATGCACTAGAAAGCTAGGATCGAAGATTCCAAGCTTTCCTGACTCAACCAGCGCATCAGCAGCTCTATTGAACATGACACTGATTTGGCTTGAGCCAGCAGGAATCGCTCGCAACCTTTCTAGAATCTTTGTCGTTCTCTCGGCTAGGAAACGTCCACGAGGAGTACGGGCTAGCCACAAAGGATGGCGCATATAGCACTGCAGAGGAAAATCTCGCCCTTCCAACGGAGCATACCACGGGATTTCGGGATGAGTCTCTGGGTTTCCGCAGTCTTTGTTGGGTGCATCTGAATCAATAATTTCAAAACCGGCACCAGCAATCGCTGCGATTTGATCTTCAAAAGAGAAGATGCTTGGTGTGACATTATAAATTTTGATATCATCTATCAACTTAACGTGATGCGGATTTGCGGCATCATATTTTTCGGTGCTGCACCAGTCTACGATAACTACTTCGGCGCCGGGTTTGACGACGCGATACAACTCTGAGAAGCAAGCTGGCTTGTCGCTGGCATGACAGTAGGCTTCGAATGAATATGCGGCATCAAAGAAGCTATCTTTTACAGATAAGTCCATATAGTTGGCATGCATAACGTCACAAGTGTCTGCAAGTTTTTGTTTGGCGATTCTTTGTCTGCCTCGTTGTACCTGGTATCTGTTTATCGTGACACCTGTTATATTGGCACCACTCTTGGTTGCAATTGTAGTTAACGGGCCGCTGATGCCACAGCCCATGTCTATGACCTTCATGCCCGATTTCAACTGCAGTATTTCGGCAATCCGCCACTCTAGGCGTAAAAGCGAATCACCTAAACTCTCCCACGGCTCTCGTGGAGCGAAATGAAAAGATGAACCCCACGCTAGTTCATAAGAACGATTACTCACATCATAATAGTCATTGGTATGACCTGCTTGAGCTTCTGTTGCTACTACAAATCGACTATCAGATGATATATCTAGTGATGGATCAAGCTCGCTTTTGTGAGTGGTTGATAAATACTGTTGATTGAAATTTCGTGCGGCATCTGCGTAGCTACGATCAACTGTCGATGGCAGTTCTGGTTTCGCGCAATTATTTTTCTCTGCCTCTGATTCGGAGGCTGAGGTCGTCTGTTTAGCGGCATTCGTCAAGAAGCGTTCCTCTCTCTTGAGTTAGCCGGTATTCTAGCACTTGGTGTCCGCGTCCTTGAACTTAGGCGACAGCAGCGACCACGAACCGCAGCGCTCGCCGCGATTTCTTGCAGGCGAAGCTGAACTGCTGCGCTGGTCTGAAAGCCTTGCTGCTATAGCTAGAACCGGTTTGGGTTTCACCAAAAACCGCTACGAGCAGGAACGTTTCGAGGAGATTCTGGCAGTAGCGGCCGACATCCGAGCCCACAGCACAGCGGGTATCAACGCCGATGAGCAGGTCATCGAATGGCTCAACGGGGTTGGTTCTGGTGTTGACGGATATGTCACCCCCAAGCTCACCGTAGGTGCGGTGGTCGGTGACGACGAAGGACGCATCTTGTTGGTGCAGCGAGCCGATTCGGGCTGGTGGCTGTATCCCACCGGCTGGGCCGATGTGGGCTATTCGCCGTCTGAAGTGGCCGTGAAAGAGGTACTTGAAGAGACCGGCATCGAATGCGAGGTGCTGCGACCCCTTGCCATCCTTGACGGGATGCGTCTCGGGTTTCACACGATTCCGTTGGTGTCGGTTGTGTTTTTGTGCCGCAGCCTCGGCGGCGAACTAAAACCCCATCCACTGGAATGCAGAGATGTCGGGTTTTTCGCTGAAGATGAACTACCCGAACGAACCGCCCGTCCTGAAATGTGGGCAGATCTGGCTTTCCAAGCAATAAGAGGCAAGCCGACAGACATGTTGTTTGACCTGCCTCGTGACCCGTTCTGGCGAACAGACACCCAGCAACCAAACAAAGAGGCCTAACAAATAGACTCACTGACATGTCTTTGAATGCGCCCGCCGCAGGCGGCTTGTTTGATGTCAGCGGACGGCGGGTGGTCGTCACTGGAGGCACTGCCGGTATCGGCCTCGCCGTAGCGGAGCATCTCGTCGCTCACGGAGCGCAGGTAGTCATAGGCGGGCGTCGCAGCGACGGCGAAACAATCGCTGCACGCATCGGCGCAAGCTTTGTTTTGATGGATGTCACCGACGAGCGTTCCACTGCACAAGCTTTCGAGCGTGTCGCCGAGCGTTTCGACACACTTGATGCCCTGATCCTCAACGCTGGGGTCAACTTAGAACACGGCGAGATTGAGTCGCTTGACGCTGCCGTGTTCGAGCGTGTCTTTGATGTCAACACTGTGGGTGTGGCACGCAGTCTGCGGCTCGGGATCGGCGCTGTGCGTGACGGCGGATCGGTGATAGTCACAAGCTCACCAGCAGGCTCGGTGGCAGTGTCGGGGATGGCTGCCTACGCAGGCTCAAAAGCGGCTATTGATCATATGGTGAGAGTCTGGGCTATGGAACTGGGCCCGCGCCAGATTCGGGTTAACGCAGTGCTGCCCGGGATCGTTGAGACGGAGATGACCGACCTAGCCGGTTCTGCGCCCACTATTGAGCTGATAAGGCGCATGACCGCCAGCGGTACCGTGCGCCAACCTGATGAAATGGCCCCGGTGTTTCATTTTCTGGTGAGCGATGCCAGTGCTTCGCTCACCGGCTCGCTGGTCGGCTGCCACGACGGGATCTCAGCCGGGTTTAGCCAAGCGGTTATCTCCTCACTCGCAGCTGGCGTCGCCTCCGATTAGCGCTGCACAGCGCAGCCCGTAGTAATCGTCGACACGCATATCAGCGGCTCTGCGGCTGGCCGCCCTGTGGCTGCGACTTTGGCTGCGACAGGCGCTGACGCGCTTACAGTGCTTCGGCTTTGGCTTCGCTGTGAACTGCGTCAGTGCGTGCCGAAGACAGGTCAGCTTCGCTCACGCCGAGACTTTCACCGATCAGAGATTCCACCGCCGAAATGAGAGCAGCCGAATCGAGACCGTATTCGTGCATCAGATGCGCTTTGGAGGCACCATGTGCATACGTGTCGCGCAGCCCGAGGCGCACCAGACGGCGACCGATCCCACGCTCGGCCATATATTCAGCCACTGCTGAACCCAAACCCCCGACGATGGTGTGGTTTTCCATCGTGATAATGCCATAGCGGGCGTTTGAGAGCGCTTGTTCGATGATGTCATCACCGAAAGGTTTATGTGTTGAAACATGCACATGGCTCACCCCGACCCCAGCCCGATCGAAAGCATGTCGTGCCCTTAAAGCTTCTTCGGTGGTGATCCCTGCGGTTAGCACAGTAATGTCGTCGCCCTGGTTCAACAGCCTTGACTGGCCGATCCGCATAGGTTCATTGGCCGGGAAAAGCCGAGGAACTTCGCCGCGCAGCACCCGAATGTAAACCGGCCCGTCCACCTGCTCCATAGCGTCAAGCATTGACTCAACTTCGGTGGCATCGCCTGTCTCAAGCACTGTCATGTTCGGAGTGGCTCGCATGATCGCTACATCCTCAATGGCTTGATGAGTGACCCCGCCGGGGGTGACGATCCCGGGCAGGAAACCCAGCAGCCGTACCTTGAGGTTGGGATAAGCCACCGACATAGCCAGCTGGTCATAGGCCCTGCGATAAATGAACACCGCGAAAGTGTGAATGAAAGGCACAAAACCCTCACGGGCGAGTCCGCCCGCTACGCCGAGCATGTTCTGTTCGGCCATAGCAGCCGTGATGAAACGGTCAGGATAGGTATCACGCCACTTGCCGACCTCACAAGAGCTAGTCAGATCAGCTGACAGCACCAGCACCTCGGGTCGTTTAGCTGACCAAGCTATGAAGTTCTCGGAGTGGGGTCGTGACACCATCTCCCGCACGGGATCAGCGGCTTTGCTAATGACCGCCTGTCCGCTTGCCGCGCTCACGATGCCCCGACCATCTGCTGATACGCGGCTTCAAAATCTTGGCGTTCGCTGTCAGACGTGAAACGCACATAGTGCAGCAGCGGCGCTCTGCGGGCCATGACTTCAAGACCCTTCGCCGGATCGGTGCGAGCCACCACCACATAAGGCTTATCGGACTTTTCGGCTAGTGCAGCCTTGAGCGCACCTGCGTCGTGGCCGTTCACTTCTACTGCGTCGCAGCCGAATGAGCGGATCCGTTCGATGATCGGTTCGATATGGCCGACGCTTGACATAGCACCATCGCATTGCTGGCCGTTGGCATCCACCACGGCACGCAGTTTGGACAGCCCGTGAAACGCTGCGAACGCCAAAGCCTCCCAGGTTTGCCCTTCCTGGAACTCACCATCAGACATGAACACCCAGGTCCGGCCCGCTTCGTTACGCATTTTGCGAGCCAGCGCGATGCCGCAAGCCTGACTCAAAGCTTGAGCCAGCGAACCGGTGGTGGTCGCCACACCCGGTGAGTGCTCGGCACCGATCATCTCCAAAGTCGAACCGTCAACGTTGAACTCTGACAAAGCTGACTCTTGAAGGCGTCCGACCTCAATAAGGGTGGCGTATAGCACCAGCGCGTAATGCGCTGGCGAGAACAAGAACCGGTCAAGCCCAGGCGCGGTTTCACCATTGAACCGGTCGCCGCTGCGGTAGTTGTTGCTGGTGCCGGGCACCCCGGCGAAGCGCCCCGGCTTTAGCGGACGCTTACAAGGCGCTAAACGCATCCCCCCTGCGTAAAGGGCGGCGAATATTTCACTAGCGGAGAGAGCTTGAGACAGGTAACCGCCGTTGTGTTTGAGCGTATGCTCAAAGACACGCCGTCGCACGCCTGTCGCGATCTGCTCGATACGTTCGACAGCATCAATTTGCTGCCTTGTAGTTACGGACTTGGCGGCAGCGCCCGATTTAGCGCGAGGCTTTGCAGGTTTCCCTTTTTGATTCTGTTGTGTGGGGCTCACTGTCCGTAGCTCTCCCTATACCAAGCGAAGCAGCGCTTTATTTCTTCATCAGGTAGGGCTGTAACCGGACCTGAGAGTTGCGCCATGCGGATAGTCAACGCGGCTTCTTCCACATGTAGCGCCACCTTCAAAGCCTCAGACGCTGAGCGTCCCATAGTGAACACCCCGTGTCGGGCAACTACGGCTGCGAGTCCGCTGTCACCAACCGCTTCTATGATCGCCGCACCGGTATCGTCGGCTGCCGGGGTAGCCCAACGTGTGCATGGCACACCGCTGCCGATCAAGTGTGTCAACGGTGTCAGCGCCGCTGGCAGATCCTCGCCTCGCACGGCGAAACTGGTGGCGTAAGGCGAATGGGTGTGAACGACACCGAACACGTCAGGCCGGTGTCGGTAGATGTATAGGTGAATGCCGAGATCCACCGACGGTTTCAGATCGCCCTCTAGCACTCGCCCTTCAGAATCAACAGCGACCATTGATGACGGCTCAAGCTGGTCGAAGCTGACACCGCTCGGCTTGATGACCACGATCCCGCTGTCGGGGTCGCGTCCGCTGACGTTGCCACCGGTGCCCACCACCAGCCCGTTTGCGGGCAGTTCACGGTTTCCAGCGCAGACCTCTTCACGTAGTTTCTCAAGCATCGGTGAGGCTTCGTTGCTGTGCGCGGTGTGCGGTGTTGTCGGAGATGTTGCTAGGAAGCGGCATCAGTGGAAGCTGACTGTGGTGGGCGGTCTTTGAAGCGGATGACAATCTTCAGCGACCGCTCAGCCGCGGTCAGCATCTCAAAACCTTCAGACAACCGGTTGAAGGGAAGCTCGTGGGTCACCGCAAGGCCAGGATTCACACGTCCGCTCTCAAGCAGCCGGATGAACTGATAAGTGTCGCGATGATCCGCGGAGTATTTCGAGTTCAACGTCACTTCGCTGAGGAACGCTTCGGTGCCGTCAAGCACGAACTGCGATCCCGGCGGGCCCGGCGCGCCGATATGCAACGTGCCACCAGGCTCGACCAGCGAACGGGCTGAGACGAAAGCGGCTTCACTGGGAGCGGTCAACACCACCACATCGGCGAGCAGGCCACGGTTGACTGCGCGCAGTTGCTCCACTGGATCACATGCATTTGGGTTGATCGTGGTTGACGCGCCAAGCTCCATTGCTTTAGCGAGCCGCCAGTCGGAGAAGTCAAGAGCGATCACACGGCCCGCACCAAAAAGCGCTGCCATATGAGCGAAGCCCAAGCCCATAAAGCCCGAGCCAACCACCACGACAGTGTCGCCGGGCTGGATCATGCACTGCTTAAGGCCGCCTAGCACGCATGACCAAGGCTCTATCGTGGTGGCCGCGGCATCGTCGATGCTGTCGTCAAGCACATGAAAATCCGCACGCAAATGGGCGGCGCTCACCCGAAAATATTCGGCCATAGCACCAGGATCGAGTCGGTTCGACTTGAAGTAAGGATCCTTGGTGAAACGTCCTCTAACCGCCCAATGCGAATTCAGCCGCCCGACATGATGATTAACGAAGACACGGTCACCTAGTTTCAAGTCGGTGACCTGATCGCCGACTGCCGCGACCACACCCACCGGCTCATGGCCGAGCACTTTGCCGCCGGGGCGTTTCGAATACCAGTCGAGTGCCTCACTCGCGCATAGGCCAGTGGCCAGCGTCTCCACTAGCACTTCATCGGGACCGAAGTTGGGGACAGGCCGACTCTCAATCCGCACATCGCCGGGGCCGTAGTAGATCCCGACAGACATCTCCGCAGGGGTCTCGCCAGCAACTCGCGGTTCGAGCGTGTCAGCTTCAGATGCCGTCACCGGCGATGCGGGAAGCTTGTTTATCAGGTCTGCTGAGGTCATGTCAGTCATCGATTGTTGCTAGATGGTCTGCGGCTGCAGCCCAGACAGGCCGCATCAAGCGGACAAGTTCAATGAAGCTTTGATATTCGGCGTAGTGGGAGCGGCGAGGCTCGTAGATCACGAAACGGTCAGTGTTGGTCACGCTGCCGCCCGTCACTAACCGAGCCACACCTTCGCAGGTGCTGGCACCTTGACGGTCAGCGGCCACGGCGATACCGGTGACATCAGCTACGAGTTGGCACCATGCGGGCTCGCTTGATCCGCCGCCCGTTAAGACTGTCGTGCCGCCCTGTCGTCGCCTCGCCGACTCAAGGCAGTGCCGCAGCGAGAAGGTTACGCCTACCGCAGCGGCTCGAGCCAGGTCGGCTCGCCGTGTGCCGAGCGTCAACCCCAGAAAAGCACCGGTGGCCTCGGGTGCTAGGAAAGGCGCCCGTTCGCCAGCGAGATAGGGCAGCAGCAGCGGGCCTGGGACACCGTCGGCGACATCGCCCCAGAAGCGCTCGAAGCGGGACTCTCCTTCGTAGCCGAGAACTTGCAAGCACCAGTCCAAAGTCGAAGTTCCCGAACTGGTGCCCAACACCCGCAGGAAACGGTCCGCTCCAGGCAGTTTCAGCGTCGCACCGGCTGCCTGTCCAGAGCAGTCGGCCGTGTCGGCTATTACCAGCGTGGCGACTGTAGTGCCCAGAGCTAGCAGCGCCGCGTCTGGCTCTTGCAGACCTGAACCGTGGACCATGGCTGCAACATCAATGCATCCCATCAAAATCGGGGTTCCTTGCGCTGCACCGACGGCGAGTGCGGCTTCGCGGCTCAGCACCCCGATCTGTTCACCGACCGGACGGATCGCAGCGACTTTGTTTCGCAGATTCTCGCAGCCGAGCCGGGCAAAGATTTCGTCGT
The DNA here is from genome assembly GCA_028283245.1 of Candidatus Aldehydirespirator catecholifindens. Lineage (GTDB taxonomy): Bacteria > Actinomycetota > Acidimicrobiia > Acidimicrobiales > Aldehydirespiratoraceae > Aldehydirespirator > Aldehydirespirator catecholifindens. The sequence continues at coordinate 10,883 of JAPYNU010000069.1, forward strand.
TGTAATCGCCCGAGCCGAGATCAAGGAAAGGGATCGTGGCATCTGTCACGTCTGTGGCGATCACACCGCAAAGACGGTAGTTGATCCAGTCTTTGGCGCAGAACACAGACGACACCTGCTTCGCCTCGTCAGGCTTATTAGCTTCGAGCCATCTCCAGATTGCTGCGCTGGTGCCGGACCACAATATTGTGGTCGACGAACGGTAGTGCTCGTCTATGACACCTTCGTCCTCCCAGTCCTGCACGATCTCGGCGGCCTTCGTTGAGTTCCACTGGTAAGCACCGCAAGGCTCTCCAGAGGAGTCCAGAGCCCAGAAGCCGTCTCCTTGGCCGGTGACGGTTATGGCATCGGGCGCGCCACTGCCAGCGACGGCGCGCATCGCCTCGGCCACGACCTCCCAGTAGCGCTCAGGATCGACTCGCTCATCGGTTGAAGCTGTTTCCGGGACCGAGACCGAAGCTGAAGCGATTGTCGCTCCGTCGTCGCCGATCAGCGCAGCTTTCACCTCCGAGGTGCCTGTGTCCACTGCGAGAATTGTCATATTGACACCTCCGCGGCGCGATTGTTTCGGTTGGTGAAAGCCAGCGCCAAAGCACCCACCAGAATGATCCCTTCCAGCGCGTCACGCAGATTGAAATCCAAGCCCATCAGATTCAACCCGTTGGATACCACACCCAAAAAGAGCACACCTACCAGCGTGCCAGCCACATTCGGCCTTCGCTGCGGATGCATCGAAGCACCGATAAACACCGCCGCGATTGAGTCAAGCAAATAAGAAAAACCTGACAGGGGAGTGAACTGACGCAAACCCGCCGTGAGGATGATCCCGCTGAGCGCCACAGTCGCGCTAGCAAAAATAAACACGAAAACCAAGTATCCGCTGACCCTGATTCCCGAAACCGAAGCCACGGAACGCTGCAAGCCGATTGCATGAATCCGTTTGCCATGCACGGAACGCTCTAACAGCACGAAATAAAGCAACCCGACAGTGCCAGCCAACACAATCTCGGTGGGGATGCCGAGCACCGCACCGGTGGACAGGCTGCGGAACGACTCCGACATTTCTCTGAACGGAACTTGTCCACCGCCGCTGGTGTAGATCTGCTGGACGCTGCTGCCGATAAAGAACGTGCCGAGCGTGGCCAGAAACGGGCTGATCTTGAGCCGCACCACCAGCGCAGCGTTCAATGTTCCAACAGCGGCACCTGCTAGCAAGCCGACGAGCAACGCCGAAGCCCAAGTCAGGTTGTAGTCGCGCATAGCGATGATGGCGAACCAGCCTCCGAAATCAATAGCGATACCTATTGACAGATCAATACCCCCTGAAGCCACCACCAAAGTCATCGCCAGCGCTGCGATCAACAGCACTGCGTTGCCTTCAAGAATGTTGACCAGGTTGCTGGGATTCAAAAAAGCATCGGCGCGCACCGCGAAGAACACCACAAAAGCGAAGAACACGATCACGAAGCCGTAGCGCGACAAGCTGTCAACGAGTCGTCTACCCCAACCCGAGCGTGTAGTCACCGCGGTTGGAGTATCAGCGCTGCTTGGTGGGGTGCTGGTCATCGTCGCTGTCCTGCTTCTAAGGCGGCGCTGGCCACCACGATGAGTATCAACACGCCTTTGACCATGCCAACTTTGAATATGTCGACGTTGAGCAACTGAAATCCGCTGCCTAGCGCTTTCACGAGCACCGCCCCGAGCATCGCCCCAGGAACAGTCACTACACGACGGAAAGAGAAGGCCGCTCCAACGAAAGTGGCTAGCACCATGTCAAGCAGCAGTCGTTCTTCAATCCCTGGCGAGAGCCCCGAACTTCGAGCGGTGAGCACCAAGGTGGCTACCACCGCAGCGAGGCTGGCCATAACGAAAGAGCGAGCCAGGAAATAGTCGGGGTTAAGGCCGGAGATCTCAGCCGCTGACCGGTTGCCACCAGAGGCTTGTAGCCGATGCCCGAAGCGTGTCCGATGGATCCAGAAACTGAACACGATTAGCACAGCTAGTGCGAAAACCGCTGGGATAGGCACATTGAGCACGGTGCCATCACGCACATTGCTGATGAACTGGTGGTCAACAGTGATCCGGCGGTTGTTGATCACCCATTTGGTGGTGCCGATCACCGCCACCCACGAAGCCAGAGTCGCCAGCAGAGGAGTCAAACCCACTTTTACGACCAGCACAGCGTTGAGCAAGCCGACTGCCACCACCGCAGCAGCGGCCAGCAGCATCGCCAAAACGAACGGACGTCCGTTGACTAGCTGATCTGACAATATCCCGACACCGAGGGTCGCCGCTGCCGGGAGGCTGATGTCGATCCCGCCCGACACGATGTCGTCACCTCCCGCGGTGACCACCACTGCGAGCCCCGCCGCCAAGATCGCATCGGGTGCGCTTTGGCGCAGGATGCTGGAAATGTTGCGCCACTCCAAGAAGAACTCGCTGCCGAGCGCCATATAGACAAACAACAGCGCGAAGACCAGCAGCGGGAAACGTGCCAGCAGCAGCCGCAGCGCCGGTGCCGCCGCAGCAAAGCGCCGAGTTTCTACAGTCGTTGCGGTCATGTGGCTTCAGCGCCGCCGGTGGCTAGCGCAGTCAACTGCTCAAGGTCTGTTTCAGCAGCGACGATGTCGGCGATGATGCGACCACGAACTATCACCAGAATACGGTCGCACATTCCCAGCAGTTCAGCCGGATCATTTGAGCACATCAGCACCCCAGCACCTGCTTGTGCCAGATCCGCGATCAGACGATAAATCTCTGAGCGAGCCCCGACATCAACTCCCACAGTTGGATCATCAAGCACGTAAACACGCGCCTGCGATGCCAGCCAGCGTCCCAGCACCACTTTCTGCTGATTACCACCGCTGAGAAGGCGCGAAACAGCTTGCGAACCGCGTGGTCGCACATCAAGACGTTCCATTGATTCATCGCCGCGGCGACTAGCCGCAGCACGGTTCAGCCAGCCGAGCGTGCTGACCTCTTCAAGCGTGGCCAAGTTCACGTTGTCGGCGACGGTCATGTCAAGCACCAGCCCATCGTTGCGGCGGTCTCGTGGCACCAGAGCCAAACCTGAACGCACAGCACGAGCTGGCGAATTGGCTTTCGCGGGCTCTTCGTTCACCAAGATCTGTCCAGAGCGGATCTTGCGCAAACCGTAAAGCGAATCCACTAGCTCAGCGCGTCCCGATCCAATGATGCCGGTTAGTCCGACTACTTCCCCGGCACCGACCGTCAGCGACACACCTCTGAGACGTTGACCATCGTCAAGGTCGGTTACTTCTAAGGCTTTTTGCTTTCGTTTGGTGTGCTGGCGCTGTGGGTAGAGGTCATCAATGTCACGCCCGACCATCAACCGGATGATCTCGGGCACCCCCACCTGCGGTTCTTGTGACTGTCGCAAATTCATGACACCTACATCGGTGCCGTTTCGGAACACGGTCACCCGGTCACAGATCTGATGAATCTCGTTGAGGTAATGCGACACGTAGAGCATTGACTTGCCTGCTTGTCGCAGCGCGTCAATCGCTGCGAACAGTGTCTGGACTTCCGCTGCGGCTAGCACAGCCGTCGGCTCATCAAAGACGACAAGCTTGGCTTGGCCGTCTATCAGAGCCCGTGCGATCTGCACGAGCTTGCGCTCAGCCACGCTCAGGTCTCTAACGAGAGCCCGGCCATCGAGTTCCACACCAAGCGTTTCAGTTAGGAAAGCCTCAGCGCGCTGTCTCATCAATCGTTTGGCTGTGCCGAACTTACCGGTTTGCTCCTGGCCCAAAAAGACCGACTCGGCCACACTGAAATGAGGCACCAGACTGATCTCTTGATGAATGAACCTAACCCCGAGACGATGAACCGAAGCGGGATCAATCTTTTCTAACGGAGCGCCATCAACGTTGACTTTGCCTGCGTCGGCACGGTAAACCCCGGCAAGGATTTTGATGATGGTCGACTTGCCAGCACCGTTTTCGCCCACAAGGCCGTGGACTTCGCCTCGACTAACCGAAAGATTAGCTCGGTCAAGGGCGCGCACGCCAGGAAAGGTCTTGGAGACCGTCTCCATCTCAAGAGCGCTGCCAGCGCCTTCAAGCAAACTGGTTGCTTTCAACGCCTATCCCTTTTCTGCGATGTCGGGGCCGATCAGAGGGCGGTGCAAGAGCACGCACCCCCTGATCGACTCCTCAAGCTCAGTAGCCGAGTTGTTCGTAGGTTTGGGCGGCTTGTTGGGGGCCGCTTACTGGTATTACGTCTACGTAGCTTTGTGGTAGGAGGTTTTCGCCTGCGAGGTGCAGCTTCTTGGAGGGCTTCATATACGCCAATGGCGGGCTGGTCCCAGCAGGCGACGTGTATGGCGTGGAGTTCACCCACCGGGTAACGCTCTAGCAGGTCAAGGGTTTGCTGGCGGGCATCTTGGGGGGCGTTGGCGAACTCTTCGGCTAGTTCTTCAACGATGTCGACTTCTCCGTAGGCGCTGTCGAGCACGTATTTCCAGGTTTCGTATCGGTCACCGCAAAACGATAGGGCTTCGCTGAAGGCGTTGAATACCACTACTTGGCCTTGCCCGCCGATGGCGTCTGCCATGAGCCGTCCCGCGGCGGAACCGGCGTAGAAGTTGTCTGAGCCGGTGTTGTTGACGATGTGTGGTGATGCGTGATCCACACCGAATACGGGGATGCCAGCGTTTTTGAGTGCTTCGAGTTTGGGTTCAACAGCGTCATCGCCCAAGATGGTGACTACAGCGTCGACTTGTTGTGTGAGGAACGTGTCGTGGTTTTCGGCATGGACTGCGTTGTCGCGTCCGCCGTCTACTGCGACTACTTCACCACCGAGACGTTCGATCTCGGCTTTGGCACCCTCAAAAGCTTCACGATCCCAGAAATGCTGAGTACCAACCACAGCCACACCAACCGTGAAACCATCCAACGACAAATCACTCACAGCCATACCCGAATCAGACGCAGGTG
>JAPYNU010000007.1 GCA_028283245.1 Candidatus Aldehydirespirator catecholifindens
CCGTCCAGGCACCACCCTCAGCATCGGAATCATCCACATCACAGACGACAACACCCCAGAACCCACCGAAACATTCCAGATAGAACTCACAAACCCACACGGCGCACAAATCGCTGACAAACAAGCCATCATCACCATAAAAGACAACGACTAACCCCCCGCTAAATCTCTCACTGCTGTCTCATAGATTGAGTCTGGTCAAGTTCTAAGCCGAGCAACTGTTCCACGAATCCGTGCGACGCAGCCACTTCTGTGCGGTGGTGTGCAGCGCCTCAGAAAGTTGTCCAATTAGATTTCTTGGAGGGCTTTGGTTATGTCGACTACGGCTTGACGGCCATCGCCGAAGAGCATCAGCGAGTTATCGCTCGCAAACAGCGGATTGGGAATGCCCGCGAACCCTGGGCTGAGGCTGCGCTTGATGACCACAACAACACCAGATTTGTCGACATCAAGGATTGGCATTCCGGCGATTGGGCTGTTCGGGTCGGTGCGCGCCACAGGATTTACCACGTCGTTGGCACCGATGACGATGGTCACATCGGTCTGCTCAAAAGTCGGGTTGATGTTGTCCATCTCCACCAGCCGCTCATAGGAGATCTCGGCTTCGGCCAAAAGCACGTTCATGTGGCCAGGCATGCGGCCCGCCACTGGATGAATACCGAACACCACATCACTGCCACGCTCTTCGAGTCGTCTAGCTAAGTCACGAACAGCGTGCTGTGCTTGAGCTACCGCGAGACCGTAACCGGGCACGATGGCTACACGTTCAGCAGATTCCAGCAGCATCGCTACATCATCAGCAGAGGTGGAGCGCACCTTCCCGGCGTAAACATCATCAGCGCTGGGACCGTCGCCTGCTGACGGGGCCGGATTAAACAGCACCGCAGGCAACGACCGGTTCATGGCCACGCACATGATCTGGGTAAGGATCAGGCCACTGGCACCTACTAGCGATCCGGCGATTATCAAAAGCGAATTGTCGAGCACGAAACCGGCTGCAACCGCTGCCAAACCCGACAGTGAGTTCAACAACGCGATCACCACTGGCATGTCGGCACCGCCGATCGGCAGCACCGCCACAACTCCCAGCAGTGCAGCTACCGCCACCAGCAGCCACAGCCACTGCGAACTCGAATCGACGATCATCAGCACCGTCAGCACTGCGGTCACAACCGTGGCACCGATGGTAATCACACGCATACCCGCGAAACCTGTCCAGCGCAGCATCTCACGCAGTTTGATGAAAGCGATCAGGCTGCCGGTCAAGGTCACAGCACCAATCAGAACCGCTAAAGCAGCGGCACCCGTCATTCGTGCCGGGTCGTCCTGAAGGTCAACAGCCTCCAAGTATGAAGCCGCAGCGACCAGCACCGAGGCACCACCACCAAAACCGTTGAATAGCGCCACCAGTTCGGGCATGGCGGTCATCCGCACCTTTACCGCCAGCACCGCGCCAACAGCAGCACCCAGAACCAAGCCAGCGATGATCCACTCGAAGCTCAAGATGGCGTTGTCGGTCAGGGTCACCACCACTGCGATCAGCATCCCCGTGGCCGAAAGCTGGTTGCCTCGCACTGCGGTGCGGGGGCGACTCAGCCGTTTGAGGCCAACAATGAACAAGACGGCTGCTACCAGATAGCCAAGAATTGTCCAGTCATCCATTACAGGTCACCTGTTTTTGAAGTCTTGCTGCGTCGGAACATGCCGAGCATCCGATGAGTGACCATGAACCCACCTACCACGTTGATCATCGCCAAAGTCACAGCAGCGAAACCGAGAATCGTGGCAAAAGTGCTGTGATCAGCACCAGCAGCAACCAACGCACCGACGATGGTGATGCCAGAGATGGCGTTTGAACCTGACATCAGTGGCGTATGCAGCGTCGGCGGCACTTTGGTGATCAGTTCAATCCCCAAAAACACGGCCAGCATGAGCAGAGTCAGTGCTACCAGCAGATCCATCAGCCTTGCACCTCCTGTGCAGTCTGTGCTGCTGTGTCCTGGGTTGGCTGCAAGGCTGCGGCTACTCCCTGATGCACTACATCTCCGCCCTGTGTCACCAGCATGGCCGACAAGATCTCGTCTTCATGTAGATCGCTGCGCAGTCCGGTGCCCCCATCGGGCACAAGATGACCAAGAAATGCCGTCAACGCTCTCGAGAACATTTGGCTCGAATGGCGAGCGCAGCGTGACACTAGATCCGTAGGTGCCAGAACAGTCACACCGTTGTGAATGATTTCGGTGTTGGGCTGGCTGAGTTCGCAGTTGCCACCGCGCTCAGCAGCCAAATCCACGACAACCGAACCGGTCGCCATTTCTTGCACCATCGCCTCGGTCATAAGCAGTGGCGAAGCCCGACCGGGAACAGCTGCGGTGGTGATCACCACATCGCTGGCAGCGACATACGGGGTTAGCAACTGTTGTTGACGCTGAGCAGTGTCGTCTGTCTGGGCGCGGGCGTAACCACCAGAGTCCTCGCTGGCGGCGGCATCACCGGTGACCTCCGACAGGTCAAGTTCGACCGCACGAGCACCCATTGAGCGGATCTGTTCCAAAGCCGCGGGCCGCACATCGTAAGCTTCGACTACTGCACCGAGGCGACGAGCTGTGGCGATGGCTTGTAATCCGGCCACACCTGCGCCCAACACCAGCACTCGTGCCGGTGCCAGAGTGCCAGTCGCGGTCATCATCAGCGGAAACATCTGAGGCAGACGACTCGCAGCCAGAAGAACCGACTCATAACCGGCGATCGTGCCCATCGCTGAAAGCACATCCATACTCTGAGCTCGGGTAATGCGCGGCACTAAATCCAAAGAAAACGCGCATACACCGTCGGCAGCGTGACGCTGAGCGCGTTGAGGTGCCCACAGCGGATCGAACACTCCCACAAAAATTGCTGGCACCCCAGAACTCGAACGCAGCACAGTGCCGTTGGGGAGGTCGGTCACCGAAACGATCACATCAGCCGTTAGCACTTCATCACGTTCGGCCAGCGTCGCGCCAGCGTCACGGTAAGCGTTGTCAGCAATTGAGGCACTTGCGCCAGCCCCCGACTCAACTAGCACTGTTGTGGCATTGGAGTCATCGCGCTGGATCAGCGATGCGACATCATCGGCAACGAGAGCCACACGGTTCTCACTCGGATCAGATTCTCGCAGCAGTCCCAAGCGCACCGAAGCAACAGGCTAGCGTCAGCTGAGCAACCTGAACATGTTCTAGAGCCAGCACACACACACACACACACACTCACACACTTACACAATGGTCAGCCGTGGCTGCGTATCCTGATGCTGCAACAGCAACTTTGAGAGACCTACTTTGACCAGCATCATTCATCGCAGCCCGCTTCCCGAAGTGACGATCCCTGATCAGTCCATAACCGACTATGTCTTTGCATCGGTTGACCGCCACAGCGACAAGGTGGCTGTCACCGACGGCGCCGAATCGTGCTACACCTTCAGAGAGCTACACGACGCTGTGCGCCGACTCGCCGGGGGATTGCAGGCATGCGGCGCAGGCCCGGGTGTCACCGTTGCGATCTTTGCTCCCAACATCGCCGAATACGCCATGGTCTTCCACGCCGCAGCGCTTGTCGGTGGCACCGTCACAACTATCAATCCCACCTACGGCGTTGCCGAAGCTAGCCATCAACTCAACGACGCCGAAGCCTCATGGGTATTCACGACCCCGATGTTTTTGGACACAGCCCGTAAAGCCGCAGCCGCAAGCCAAGTCACCAAGATCGTCTTGATCGGCGAAGCCCCAGCAACAGTTGGCACTAGCGACAATGAGGGTGCCGCAAGCGACGTAACCGTCGTGGAGTTGAACTCGCTTTTTGGCGAGCCGATCACGCAGGTGCCGCTCAACTACGCCGAGCATGTGGTGGTGTTGCCGTATTCGTCGGGCACGACCGGTCTGCCCAAAGGCGTGATGCTCACCCACCGCAATCTGGTGGCAAACATCGCTCAACTAGAGCACGCCTTCACGGCGACCGAAGACGAAGCAGCTCTAGCGGTGTTGCCTTTCTTTCACATCTACGGAATGCAAGTGGTTATGAACATGCTGCTAGCTCTGGGAGTGCGTGTGGTGACCATGCCCCGCTTCGACATGGTGCGTGCTCTGGAACTGGTGCAACAGCAGCGTCTTACCAGGTTTTTTGCGGTGCCGCCCATGGTGCTGGGGTTAGCACGGCATCCCGCAGTGGATGACTATGACCTGTCATCAATGAAGCAGATCTTCTCGGGGGCGGCACCGCTGGGCAAAGACCTTGCGGCTAAAGCAGCCGCAAGGGTTGGCTGCGAAGTGGTGCAGGGATATGGCATGACCGAGCTAAGCCCGGTAAGCCATTGCACGCCTGAAGGCTGGTTCCGTCCCGGTACCAGCGGCGTGACCGTTTCGAACACCGAGATACGCATCGTTGATCCCGACACAGGCACAGATCTGGGTGTCGGCGAGCGTGGAGAACTGCTGGTGAGAGGCCCGCAAGTAATGAAGGGATATCTCAACGACCCTGAAGCCACCGCTGCCACGCTTGACACAGACGGCTGGTTACATACCGGCGATGTGGCGATCATAGATGAACATCAGCATGTTTCGATTGTTGACCGCATAAAGGAACTGATCAAATACAAGGGCTTCCAAGTACCCCCGGCAGAACTCGAAGCAGTGCTGGTGACGCATCCGGCTGTGGCTGACGCAGCCGTGATCGGTGTGGCTGACTTGGAGGCGGGGGAGTTGCCCAAAGCTTTCATAGCGTTGTCGCCCAGCGCAGCCACGCCAAGCCTGCAAGACCTGCAAGCCCATGTGGCGAAGCATCTGGCCAGCTACAAGCAGATACGTGCCCTAGAAGTGCTTGACGCAATCCCAAAGAGCGCCTCAGGCAAAATCCTGCGGCGTGAACTTCGTGACCGCTAGCAAGGCATCCTGCATGTCATGAGCGCACCTTTTGTTTTTGGTGTTGACCTTGATGGTGTGGTAGCCGACTACACCACGGGCTTCGCTGAGTTCATCGCTGCTGAGCGAGGAGTGGATCCTGCGTCACTGCCGCTGGAGCGTTCCTACAACTTTCACGAATGGGGTCTAGAGCCCGGCGAGTTTGAGCGATACCACGGCATTGCTGTCAGCGAATATCGGCTGCTAGCGAAACTGACAGCCATTGAAGGTGCAGCGGAGGCTCTGTGGAGGCTCTCAGACGCTGGGGTTTGGATCCGGGTAATTACTCATCGCCTGTATGTCAACTGGGGTCACGCTGAAGCGGTGGCCGACACTGTGCAGTGGCTTGACGCCGAACAAATCCCTTACCGCGATATCTGCTTTTTGGGGCAGAAACCTGAAGTTGAGGCCGACTGTTACGTTGACGATGCCCCCCACAACATTGCTGCGTTGCGAGCCAGCGGCAACGATGTGATCGTGTTTGATCAGCCTTACAACCGTGACGAGGCCGAGCCTCGGGCGCAAAACTGGGCACAGGTTGAGCAGCTGGTGATGGAACGCCTGACGGCTTGGCGCGGCGATGCTGGCGTGCAGCCGCAGTTCCCGGGTATAGATGCTGGCACGGATCGCCTGACGCTGCGTCGTTCAGGCAATTAGTTGCGCGTTCTTGTTAGGTTGCGCGTTCTTGTTAGAGATTTTGGTAGCAGAGTTCGGCCTGCTGCGTCGTTCAGGCTTGCAGGATTTGTGACGGTGATAGGTCTGCGGGGGTTTCGCTGATGTTTACCTCGGTGCCGTTGCGTCGGATTGACAGCGCAGCCGCTGCTGAGATCGCCAAAGCCTTTGAAGCCAAGCCGAGATCCGGCCACAGTTGTGACCGCCCGCAGCAAACCTCTACGAGATTCTCGATCTGGGTTACATATCCCAAAGCACCCAGAGGATTCGTGCTCGGGCCACTGCGGCGTGTCTGAGTGTCGGGCAGTGGCTCTGTTACGCCGTTGATCTCAACAGCAGGTGTCGGCCAGATGTCCACCCGAGCTACCTGCTGGCTGTCAGCAGCTTCGAAGGAGGCCTCAGCGACGCTGGCACCCCAACGCAGCACAGCGGATGCTCGACGGCCGTTCGCAGCCCGAATCGTAACGTCAGCAGCGCAGTCGATTCCTTTGTCACGCGTAGAGCGCGGTGCCGACACCGACACGGCATCGCTGGCCAGTGCGGTTAGCAGCACCGGCCACAAACCGGGGGTTTGATCCATTAACACGCCACCACCAAAAGCTTGCGAATCGGCGATGTTGCGCCGAGGAGTCGGCAGCGATAAGCGCATATGCAGGTGATGGGGATCCATGATGGCTGTCACTTCGAGCATTCTCTGCACAGCCGCTGCGTGCATAAGGTTGGCTGCGACCATTACTTGATGATCAGCTGCTGTTGTTGTCGACATTTCTGTGATTGCGTTCAGCGTGGTAGCTGCCGGTGATTCAATCAAGACCGCCTTCAGTGTTGTTGACGCAGACTGTGTTTTTGACGCAGACTTTTTCATTTCGTGCAGAATCTCGACGTGTGCCAGTGGGGGAGCGGCCACCACAATCGCATCGCAGGTTTTAACCAGCTGCTGCACGGTCATCACGCGGCAATCCAACGCCTTGGCCAACGCTGCTGCTTTTGGCGAGTTGGTTGACCGTGCAGCTACGCCAGCCAACTGCGCGCTGCGAGTGGCGCGCACCGCTTCGGCGTGAAGGGTGGCGGCACGGCCTGCGCCGATTATGCCAATAGTGGTCATTTCTGTAATAATCCTACGAATAGACGCACAGCACGCTTCCTCATCTAGCGACACAGCGGAACTTCATCCGCTGTTGGAGTTGCAGGAGATTGATACCCAAACAGAGCAGCTTCTGCACAAGCGCTCCAATTTTGAGGTGCGCCAAAAGCTGGCGGCTGTGCGAGCCGAACAGCAGAGTTGTCAAAATCAGCTTGACGGTGTCGGCATGCAACGGGTGGAAATACTGACCCGTCAGAAACGCTTAGAGGACGAAGCCGCGATCGTCCGCAATAAAGCCGACACCGGCGACAACCGGCTCTACTCCGGCGAAATCACGGCGATTCGTGACCTGCAGGCGATGCAAGACGAGATAGCGGGCTTACGGTCACGCCAGAGTTTGCTTGAGGAACAAGCGATTGAGGCGCTGTTAGAGGCTGAAGGCTTGGATAAACAATCCCAGACGCTTGTGCAACAAAAAAATGCCGCTGACGAGCTACAAACCGTGCTCAAAGCCGAACTAGATGCCGCCGAATCAGAAATTGATGAGCAAATCGCTGCACTAGTCGCAAAACGTAGCCAGATCAACAGCCTCGTTGAAGATGCCACGGTTGCTGACTACGAACGATTACGTGAAACCTTTGGACCGAGCACGGCTGTGCGGTTCGATCCTGTGTCAGGTTGCGGATGCCCACAAGACATGCCTGCCGTGGAAGTGGCTCGCGTCAAGCGCTGCGATGCAGGGACGGTGCTCAACTGCAGCGAATGCGGCCGTCTAGTGCTTCGCTAGGAGTAACCGTTCTTCCTGCTACAAGGCCGCTGCCTAGGAACCGTTTCTAACGCCGTAACAAGCGCATTTGCCAAATCTGCCGAAAACTGTAGGCTAAATCCGCCGAAAACTGTAGGCTAAACCCACCGAAAACTGTAGGCTAAACCTGGCAGCAGTATCGGCTCAACGCTGATGATCATTACTGCCACCGGCTACGGGTACGACCGTCCCGACGGCACTACAGTCCTGCCGATCACCGCACTAGGTCCCTAGCTCCGTCTCTAGCTCCGCAACCGCTGATGCTCCGCAATCGCTGATGAAAATACCGACGTTAAGGTGAGGTTGGATGTTTTTGTGGTTCGTGGCTTGTGCGGTGTTGCTGGTGCTGCTCGTGTTTGACAGCAGCGGTGTTGATTACCGGTTCGTGGCGTTGGGTGCGATTCTGCCACTGGCTGAGAATCTCACAGGCTCGCCGTGGCTGCTGCACACTTTAACGGCAAGCGTCGCAGCGCTGTTCGCCGTAATGATCCTCACAGCACGACGCGGCGCAAAAATGCGAAGACGCCGCTGGATTGGCCTGCCTATCGGCATGATGATCTTTTTGGCCGCCGGTGGTGTCTGGTCACGCACCGATCTGTTTTGGTGGCCTTTCAGTGGTGTCAACGCGCTCGGCCAAGGCCCATCGCCTGAATATGACCGACCGCTTGTGGTCCTGATCGCTCTGGAATTGCTGGGTTTGGCAGCTTTGCTGTGGGTCGCTCGCCGTCACGAACTGTCTGATCCGCAACGCCGTCAAGTGTTGTATCGCACCGGTCGTCTCACCCAGCGACGCCCAGCGTTTCGCGTTGCGCGACGTGATGAGGGGTGACGGGGGCTGGTCTGTAGGCGGGATTCTGTCCAGGAGCCTGTTGCCAGGGTCTCCGTGGATGACCATCCATCTATGCGATCTACCCGGGAGTGTCCGCGGACGGGCCGCCCTCTCCCTGCTTGATCTTGCTCCGGGTGGGGTTTACCCTGCCGCTGCGGTCGCCCGCAGCGCGGTGCGCTCTTACCGCACCTTTTCACCCTTACCGACACGAGCCAGCGGTTTGTTTTCTGTGGCACTTTCCTGCGAGTCGCCTCGACTGGTTGTGAGCCAGCACCCTGCCCTACGGAGTCCCGACCTTCCTCAATCCGCAAAGAGCGAACTGCGGCCATCCAACCTGCCCCCGTCACCGCTATCAGACTAGAGCCGCAACCAGCTCGCTGCTTGTTTGTGGTAATGCAAGAACCGGTTGCCAATGCAAGAAGCGGCTGCCGTATGGGTGTATCGGGGCGCACCTTCGCTCGGAGTTAGCCTGACAGCATGGACAAACTCGCGGTTCGTGGTGGATGGGCTGAAGTACTGGAAACTCTGACCGACGGTCATGATCTCAATCCCGCAATGTCTCAGGCGGCACTCGGTTCGATCCTTGCGGGCCAAGCAAGCGACTCTCAAGCGGCTGCTTTCGTCATAGCGCTGCGGCTGAAAGGACTAACAGCAAACGAACTTTTGGGTTTGGTGACAGCGATGCGCCAAGCCGCCACATCTCTAAGTGTTCCCGAACACGCTGTTGACATTGTCGGCACCGGGGGCAGCAGTGCCCGTCGCAATCACGCTTTGAACGTGTCGACTATGGCCTGTTTCGTGGCTGCGGGTGCTGGTGTCACAGTCTGCAAACACGGCAGCGTGAAAGCGTCATCCACCTCTGGCAGCTTCGACTTGCTAGATCATCTGGGAGTGCCTGTCACAGCTGCTCCGCAGCAGGTGTCGGAGATGGTGCATAAGCACGGGCTGGGATTCGCTTTCGCTAAGACGTTCCATCCAGCGATGCGTCATGTGGCGCAGATGCGTTCTGAGTTGGGTATCTCAACAGTGTTTAATCTGCTGGGTCCGCTGTCGCATCCAGGTCGCGTAAAACGCCAGGTGCTGGGCGTGCTAGATGAGTCGCTGGGTTCAATGATGGCTGAGGTGCTGCAAGCCACAGGTTCGGTTCGGTCACTAGTGGTGAACGGAGACGGGCATTTCGATGAGTTCACCACCACTGGAGCGAACCATGTGTGGGAACTAAACGAAGACACGATCAGCGAATACACGGTGCAGTCAAGCGATGTCGGTTTGCAGCCTGCGGAACTGCGGCAGCTTCGTGGCGGCACGCCATCTGACAATGCTCGCATCCTCAAAGACGTTCTGGCGGGCGAACACAGCCCATGCCGTGACATTGTGGTTTTCAACGCTGCTGCTGCGCTGTATGTGTCGGGACACGCCGCTGATCTTTGCGAAGGCGTGGCCGCTGCCGCTGCCGCCATAGACGACGGAAGAGCCGCAGCAAAGTTCAAGGCTGTTACGACGCAGTCGCAGCCGTCGTGATCATCGGCCGGGCAGCGGGTATGACATCGTCAGCGCGTATGTCAAGTGCATGCACCAAAACAGATTTGAAAGCCCTGCACATATGAAAGCCCTGCACATATGAAAGCCCTGCGCATAAATGAGCTTTGACAGGGCTGAACTGGCCGCAATAGGACGACGTGGAGGTCTGGATGCGGTCGGTTTCTGTACAGCCGAACCCTTCACTGAAACCGCTGACGCTTTGATTCGACGCAAGCAGGCGGGACTGCACGCAGGTATGCAGTTCACCTACCGCAATCCGCAGCGTTCCACAGATCCGCAAAATCTGCTGCCGAGCGCAGTCGCTTTAGTTGTTGGTGCGGTTGAGTATGAGGCTCAAGCCGTCAGCCTCAACGGCGAGGGGGTTAGCGACAGCTCGCCTGCGGACGTGACACCTTTCGCTCGTGTCGCCGCCTACGCCCGCTCGGACTACTACACCGTGCTCAAGAAAGGCCTTCAAGCAGTAGCCGATGCTTTGCATAGCTGCGGGCATAAAGCAGTAGTGACCGCTGACAGTAACGCTTTGGTCGACCGAGCGGCGGCTCACCGTGCTGCTATCGGCTGGTGGGGCAAGAACTCCAACATTTTGGTGCCAAGTTTAGGAAGCTTGGTAGTGCTGGGGTCTGTAGTGACTGATGCCCCAATCGTCACCAGTAATCCCGAGCCGCTGCCCGACGGTTGCGGAACCTGCCAAAAATGCCTTGAAGGGTGCCCTACTGGAGCGATCATCGCCCCAGGCACGGTAGACGCACGCCGCTGCCTCGCTTGGCTGGTGCAAGCCGAAGGGGTGTTCGATCCTGATTACCGTGTTGCGCTCGGCGACCGCATCTACGGCTGTGACGACTGCTCAGATGTGTGTCCGCCTAATCGTCTAAGGATCCGGCGAAAATCTGATCCCCAGGTTGTCGATCAACAATCATTTGTGGAGTTGTTGGAGTTGCTTGAATCCTCCGACGAGGAACTGCTGTCACGTTTCGGGCGTTGGTATATACCCCGGCGAGAGCCCCGCTATCTGCGCCGCAACGCCCTAGTGGTGCTCGCCAATGTGGCTGATCCCAGCGACCCAAGAACCAGCGCGGTCGTTGAGCAAGCTTTGCGTGACCCTGACCCGATGATCAGAGCGCACGGGGTGTGGTGCGCTCGCCGACTCAAGCTGGGCTTAACCGAACTGCAAGGAGCTGATGATCCGTTGGTGCGAGCCGAACTGCAACGATCTGTGCCTTCACGAGTAGCGGTATGACTCGACATCTGCTGGTAACCAACGATTTTCCTCCCAAAGTGGGCGGGATCCAGAATTATTTATGGGAGCTGTGGCGGCGACTGCCAGCAGATGATGTGGTGGTCTACACCACCCCTCACCGTGATGCTGCGGCTTTTGACGCGGCTCAAGCGTTCACGGTGCTGCGATCCCGTGAACCGTGGCTGCTACCTGGGCCTCATCTGCTGAGGCGGGTGCGGCGCTTAGCGAAACACCATGACGTGGATCTGGTGGTGATTGACCCGGCTCTTCCTGCAGGGATGATAGGACCACGTCTGGGTCTGCGCTATGCAGTGGTGGTGCATGGCGCGGAAGTGGCTGTTCCTGCACGGATCTTCGGCAGTCGGCGATTGCTGAGGCGAGTATTGAACGAAGCAGCGGGTGTGATTTCAGCGGGCGGTTACGCAGCTCAAGAGTGCGAACGTTTGCTGGGACGCCCTTTGAATGCTTATCTGATCCCCCCTGGAGTGGACATCAACCGCTTCACGCCGTTGAATGATGAGCAACGGCTCAAAGCTCGGCGACAGCTAGGAATCGCTGCGGATGCGCCAATTGTTGTAAGCGTGTCACGACTGGTGCCACGCAAAGGCATGGACACGCTGATCCGTGCTGCGGCGCTGCTGCACAACAAACATCCCAAAATGCAGGTAATAATCGCAGGCCAAGGGCGTGACCATCGCCGCTTGGAGCGTATTGCGGGTCGATTGGGGGCACCCGTGGAGCTTGCCGGGAGGCTCACCGATCAAGAACTAGTAGCGCTCTACGGATGCGCTGACGTGTTCGCAATGCTGTGTCGCACACGTTGGGGCACCTTAGAGCAGGAAGGCTTCGGAATCGTGTTCCTAGAAGCGTCCGCGGCAGGCATTCCTCAAATAGCGGGACGCAGCGGTGGTGCCCATGAAGCTGTCAGCCACGGCGAAACCGGCTTGGTGATTGATCCGGCCACCCCGCAAAGTGCCGCTCATGCATTGTCGGGTCTGCTGCAGAACGCTCAGCGTTGCGCTGACATGGGCGCAGCGGCACGCCAACGAGCCGAAAATGACTTCTCCTACGAGGTGCTGGCAGCAAAACTCGCTACAGCAATTGATGAGATTGCTGTGGTGTGAGCTGCTAGCTGATGTGCTCTGACACTGAAAGCAGTGCTTCAACATTCAGCTATGAGGCACCCGCATAACTAGCCCTGTGAGGTCGCTAAAGTGTCGGAGTGGCAGATCAGGTAACCCAGCGCACCACGATCATGGCTTCGCCGGAACGTTGCTTTGAGACGGCTGTCGATTTTGAGGAGTATCCCCGCTGGGCGCGTGACATCAAGCAAGCCCGGATACTTGCCCGTGACCGTGAAGGTCGTGCCGTGGATGTGCAGTATCGGGTGACAGCCATGGGTCGATCCACCACCTACACGCTGCGATATTTCTATGGAGCTGATCCGCTGCGGCTGGCTTGGCGGCTTCAGCAGGGAGATGCCACATCGCGCCTTGATGGCGAATACAGCTTCACAGCCGTTGGAGACGACCCGGCAGCTACTGAAGTGTCATATCAGCTAGCGGTGGAACTAGCTGTTCCGTTGCCGGGTTTCCTCAAGCGCCGAGCTGAGTCGCGCATTATGCACACAGCGCTCGACGAGTTGAAGGCTTACATCGAAGCTTGCGGTGTTTGAGCCGCCGCGACGCAGGCTTAGTTGCTGCCAGAAGGTTCATCGTGGTGAGTGGCGCAATCAACCCGACTCCACAGCAGCCTCAGCACTGACGGGTAGGTAGCGCAATGGACAAAACCAGTCGCATGTTTTGTGGTCTTGACATTGGTGGCACCAAAATCTTGGGATTGGCAGTCAGTTCCGATGATCCCGTGACTCCAGTAGCAACGCGGCGCACTGCCACCATTAATGACGGCGACGGGTTGATCGTTTCCATGATTGAGGTGATCACCAGCTTGGAAGCCGACTGTGGCACGAGCTTCTCTGCTGTTGGTGTGGGCATTGCTGGCCTAGTCGAATCGACCGGCATGTTGAGATATTCGCCCAATATTGATGCTGTGATTGATCTTGATGTGCGTCGCCGACTGCGAGCTGAGCTGCGTTGCCCGGTGGTGGTGGACAATGAGGCCACTGCAGCAGCCTGGGCAGAATCGCAGTATGGAGCAGCACGCGGCTCGCGTTATGTTGCATTAGTGGCTCTCGGCACGGGGGTGGGCACAGGATTCGTGTTTGACGGCAGGCTTTATCGCGGCTGGAACGGATTCGCTGGTGAGTCTGGTCACATGACCGTTGAAATGTCAGGCCCAGAGCATGTCACAGGGGCTAACGGCCCTTGGGAGTATTACGCGTCCGGCAGGGGACTGGGCAGATTGGCCCGTCAAGCCGCCCAACGCGGCGACTTTGACGCTGCCGTTGAAGCGGCTGGCTCGGTGCAAGACATTCGCGGCGAGCATGTCCATGCTTTGGTAGCAGCTGGTGAACCTGACGCTTTAGCAGTGCTCGACGATTTCTGCTATCACACAGCGCTAGGAGTAGCCAACCTAGTGCATGTACTTGACCCCGAGATGGTTGTATTAGCTGGAGGACTTGTGGATATAGGCGAGCCGCTGGTGCGAGGCGTGGAAACTTGGACGCATCGCCTGGTTCTGGGTGGCGAGCAACGCCGACCTGTTCAAGTTGTGCTCGCTCAACTGGGCAGCAATGCCAGTGCTGTCGGTGCGGCTCTGCTTGCGGCAGCGAACCAGGTGCCGTGATGCGCGTCGGGATACTCACAGGAGGCGGCGACTGCCCGGGCCTCAACGCAGTGATCAGAGCAGTAGTGCGCAAAGCGGAACGTCACTACGGCTATCAAGTCATCGGGTTTCTTGACGGATGGCGTGGCGTAGTGGAAGACGATTGGGTGGGACTCAACGTTGAATCATGCCGTGGTCTTTTACCTAAGGGCGGAACAGTTCTGGGAACTTCACGCCATACGCCTTTCAACCTCGATAACGGCATGGCCCGCGCCGGTGACACGATGCATAAGCATGATCTTGACGCTCTGATCGCCATAGGCGGTGAAGGCACCCTGTCATGCGCGTCAGAGGTTTCGGAGCTTGGTTTCAATGTGATCGGAGTTCCCAAGACGATAGACAACGACGTGGGTTGCACCGAGCGGACTTTCGGTTTCGACACGGCGGTGGCAGTGGCAACTGAGGCGATAGATCGGCTTCACACCACCGCCGAAAGCCATGCTCGTGTCATGTTCGTTGAGGTGATGGGTCGCAACGTGGGCCACATCGCCATCTGGGCTGGCATCGCCGGGGGTGCCACTTACACTCTGGTTCCTGAAGAACCTTTCGACTTGGACGAACTGTGCGCTGCTTTGCTGCGCCGCAAAGCTCGAGGACGATACGCCTCGATTGTGGTAGTGGCCGAAGGTGCCAGACCACAGCCGGGCACTCTTGAGATCGCTGAACCTCCAGTTGATGCCTACGGCCACAAGCGCCTCGGAGGCATCGCCAGCGTGATCGCTCAAGAGGTAGAGCAGCGCACCAATCTCGAGACGCGGGTCACCATCCTCGGGCATGTGCAAAGAGGCGGGTCACCGACACCGTTTGATCGTGTGCTAGCTACTCGTTTTGGTGTGGCCGCGATTGATGCTGCACACGCTAAGCAGTTCGGTCAGATGGTGGCATTGCGTGGCGGCCAAATCGAGTTAGTGGCGCTGAAAGACGCGACTGCGAACCTCAAGCCGGTGAACTCTGAAATGTTAGAGGTTGCTCACGCCTTCTTCGCTTAACTTAAACGGAGTCAATTAGAGTTAGCGGAGTCGTCAACTGGCCAGGGGGCTGCGCCTTGAGCCATGGCAGTGATCTGCGCCAAGCTGAAAGAATCCAAGAAACGTCTCATTTGTGATCCTGAAGCTGCCCAGATCGCCAGCAACACACACTGGCCTTCGTGGTCGCAGGCACCGTCGCTGTGCGGCTCTCCGAAATCGCCAGCCTCAATCGGGCCGTCCACTGCACGCACAATCTCTGACAGTTTGATATCGGCCGGATCACGCGCCAGCACATACCCCCCGCCCACGCCTCGTTTGGAGCGCACCAGACCAGCGCCTTTGAGCGCCAGCAGGATCTGCTCCAGATACGGCTGAGGCAATCCGGTGCGTTCGGCTATTTCACGCACCGAGGTGGGAGCGTTCTCGCTGTGAAGCGCCAGCGACAGCAAGGCACGCGATGCGTAGTCACCGCGTGTTGAGACCCTCATAGTGGCATCCTAGATGCCGTGACCATCACTAAAGAGCCCTCAGCAAAAGAACCCTCAGCGCCTGTCCCTCCCGCCTACGGCGGTGGCTGCGTGAGCGACATTATGCCAGCGATCCTGGAAGTATCATGCGGTAGCGCTTCACAAGACGCAGCAAACCTTGCGCCGAGCGGTGTCTTACCCGCAGAAGTATCTGAGGCGCGTGCGGTAGTGATGCTGGTGCTTGACGGGCTAGGTGACGAGCAGTTAGCAGTGCGCCGTCATGTGGCACCGACTCTGCATGAAATGCGGATCGGCAATATCACCACAGTTGCGCCGAGCACTACCGCTGCTGCTCTCACCTCTATCGCGACTGGTGTCGGAGTAGGCGAGCACGGTGTTGTCGGCTACCGGATTCGCACTGGTGACGGCAATCTCAACATTCTTCAGTGGAAGACTCCGCAAGGCAGCAGCCTGGAGCGCTACCCGCCTGAGCGCCTTCAACCGGTTGCTTCTTTCGGCGGTCAGTGTCCACCTGCGTTGCAGAACAGCGCTTATAGCAAGTCAGGTTTCAGTCGCGCCTATCTGCGAGACGCTCGCCGCAAGGGTTACAAACTGCTGTCGAGTCTGGTGGTGGAGGTAAGGCATCTACTGGCTCAAGGCGAGTCGTTCGTCTACGCCTATTACGAAGGCCCCGATGTCGCCGCTCACGAATACGGCTTTGGTGAGCATTATGACGCAGAGTTGCGGGCCTGTGATCAGCTAATGGCGGATCTGCTCACCGCAGTGCCTCGCGGCACGGCAGTGGTCGCTATATCTGATCACGGACTGGTGGACTGCACTGGTGGTGTGGTTCCGATCAAGCGACCGGTGCTTGACTGCTGTGAAGGAGAATCGGGTGAAGCCCGTTTCCGTTGGCTGCATGCCCGCCGGGGTTGTCGCAGTGACCTATATCAGGCAGCTTTGGATGCTCATGGCGAGCAGGCGTGGGTTCGCACCGCCGATGAAATCATCGAAGACGGCTGGCTGGGGCCGGTAGTCAGCGACTCTGCCCGGGCACGTCTTGGTGATGTGGCACTAATAGCACGCGACACCTGGGCTTTTGAGTATTCCCAAGAGGCTAAGAGCACCCTCAAAGGGCGTCACGGCTCGTTGACGTCTGCGGAGATGCTAGTTCCGCTGCTGGTTCACACCCCTTGACACCCAGAGATCTGGGAGGACTCACAAGACATTTGCTACCCCCAACCAAGAGGTCGCCAGATTTTTGTGCATTTACTGAGCAAATGCGCTGCGTGAGGTTGTTGGTGCCGTTACGGTTGCAGCCACAATCTCGCAGCCAGCGCAGGGGCTTCGGCTGCGGTCATCAGGCCCCGAACATGCGCTGGCTTTAGTCGAGCCTTCAAGAACTATTTTGCAAGGAGACTTGTGGACGAACAGAACAAGCCCGACAGCCTCAACAACAGCACCAAGCTCAACAACAGCACCAAGAATGACTCCAAGCTTGCAGAGCCCGAGGTGCTCGCCCCAGACGTGGTGGAGATCGCTCCTAGCACCGCCGACGACAGTGACGAGATCAACGAGACGATCGATCATCCTGCCAAGGTGATGCGCATCGGCACCATGCTCAAGCAACTGCTCGCCGAAGTGCGTTCTACTGAACTAGACGAAGCCAGTCGCCAGCGGCTGCGAGAGATCTATGAAACCTCGGTCTCTGAGATAGGCGCAGCTCTTTCGCCTGACCTGCGCGAGGAACTTAATCGGCTGGCTTCGCCTTTCGAGCAAGCCGAGACACCTTCGGCTGGCGAGCTGCAGGTGGCCAAAGCTCAGCTGGTGGGCTGGCTTGAAGGGCTGATCCAGGGCATGAAAGCGATGCTGCTCGCCCAGCAGATGACAGCTCAGCAACAGCTGCAGTTGATGCGCGGCGAACTGCAACCAGCCGCAGACACTTATCCGGCTGTGCCGCCAGCGGGTGACAGCGATACCCGTCACGGCACCTACCTGTAGATGCATTCGGTGAACCGTAAAGTCGTCACTCGAACATCTGACTTCGATGTCTGACTCGTTCGTTCATCTCCATACCCACACCGAGTACTCGATACTTGACGGAGCGTCGCGACTTGATGACCTGATCGCTGCTGCTGCCGCCGACGGTCAGCCAGCTTTGGGAATAACCGACCACGGCAACATGTACGGGGTTCTGGACTTTTATCGCAAATGCGCTGACCACAACATCAAGCCGATCATCGGTATGGAGGCTTACATGGCGCAGGAATCGCGCTATGAACGTCCGGCCCGGCGCGGCACGCTCGACGATGCTGGCGGCGACACCGACAGCGGCAAGCTCTACTACCACCTGACTCTGCTAGCCGTCAACAACACCGGCTACAAGAACCTGATCAAAGTCGCCAGCCGGGCGTTTCTGGAGGGCTATTACTACAAGCCGCGCTGCGACTGGGAGACTCTAGGCGACCACAGCGAGGGACTAATCGCCACCACCGGCTGTCTAGGTGGTCAGGTACCTCAGGCTCTGCTGCGAGGCAACCCCGATGAGGCGCTCAAAAAAGCCTCCCGCTTCCAAGACATTTTCGGCCGGGAGAACTATTTCGTTGAGATGCAAGACCACGGCATTCCTGAGCAGCATCAAATCAACCCTCAACTGTTGGAGATTGCTCGCAGCCTCAATGCGCCGCTGCTGGCCACCAACGACAGCCACTACACCCACCGTCATGATGCCGAAGCTCACGATGCTTTGCTATGTGTGCAGACCGGCTCGCTTATAAGTGACAAGAACCGCCTCAAGTTCCACGGCGACTCTCATTATCTCAAATCCGCGGCAGAGATGCGGCACTTGTTCTCATACATTCCAGAAGCTTGCCGCAACACTCTGGAGATCGCCGATAGAGCCGAAGTGGGCATCGAGTTTGGTAAGCCGCAGTTGCCGCATTTTGAGGTGCCCGAGGGTTACAAAGACGACACCGAGTATCTGCATCATCTCACAATGGCTGGTGCTCGTGAACGTTGGGGTGATCCGCTTCCTGCTCAGGTGGCCGAGCGCCTAGCTTTTGAACTTGAAATCATCACCAACATGGGTTTTGCGTCGTATTTTTTGATCACCTGGGATTTGATCGCTTATGCGCGTCGACGCGGTATTCGTGTCGGCCCGGGCCGAGGCTCAGCAGCGGGATGCGCAGTTGCTTACAGCTTGCGCATCACCGACCTTGACCCGATCCGCTACGACCTGCTGTTCGAACGTTTTCTCAACCCTTCTCGTGTGTCTATGCCAGACATTGACATGGACTTTGACTCTCGCTACCGCGACGAAGTTATCAACTATGCCGCTGACCGTTATGGGCGTGATCATGTGGCGCAGATCATCACCTTTAGCAGCATCAAGGCACGAGCCGCGGTCAAAGACGCAGCCCGGGTGCTAGGGCATTCTCCTTCGCTCGGTGATCAGATCGCTAAAGCCATGCCGCCTTTGATTCTGGGTCGTGACACGCCGCTTCGATACTGCTTTGAGGATTCCGAAGCTCATCACGACGGCTATTTGGCGGCAGCCGAACTGCGCCAGATGTACGAAAGCAACAGCGATGTTGCTCAAGTGGTGGACACTGCCAGAGGGCTTGAAGGGATGCGACGCCAAGACAGCATCCATGCTGCTGCGGTGGTGATTACCCCACAGCCGCTAACGGAATACATGCCTATTCAGCGAAAACCCGATTCAGGGAAGAAGACTGAAGAGGCACCGATCGTCACCCAATACGAGATGCACGGGGTAGAGAATCTTGGTTTGCTGAAAATGGACTTTTTGGGGCTGCGCAACCTTGATGTCATCAGCGACACCCTCGAATTGATCACTCAAACTCGTGACATCAAAGTTGATATCGACAATGTCGAACTTGATGACAATACCACCTTTGAGATGCTGCGCAAAGGCGACACCAGCGGAGTGTTCCAGCTTGAGAACCCGTCGGTTCGGTCGTTGATTCAGGCGCTCGCCCCGACTGAGTTTGACGACATCTGCGCTCTGGTTGCGTTATATAGGCCGGGTCCGATGGCGGCCAACATGCACAACGATTACGCCGAACGCAAGAACGATCGTCGGCCCGTGCAGTATTTCCACGAAGACGCAGCTGAACTCCTGTCCGACACCTATGGGCTAATGATCTATCAAGAGAGCGTGATGCGGGTAGCGCAGCGTTTTGCTGGTTATTCGTTGGCTGAAGCCGACAATCTTCGCAAAGCCATGGGCAAGAAGATACGTGCCGCTATGGCCGCCGAAGAAGAGAAGTTCGTTGAGGGAGTGGTCCAAAACGGCTATGAGAGAGGCTTGGGTTCTCATCTTTTCAAGATCATTGCCCAGTTCGCCGATTACGCCTTCAACAAAAGCCACAGCTACGGCTACGGATATGTCGCTTACCAGACCGCATACCTCAAAGCCAACTATCCCGTGGAGTATCTAGCTGCGTTGCTGACCAGCAACAAACGCAGGCTGGACAGCATTTCTGTATATCTCAATGACTGTCGCTTGCGTGGTATTGAGGTGCAGGTTCCTGATGTGAACCGCTCGTCGTCTGACTTCACGCCGCTGCCAGTGCTGCTTGCACCGACTGCCGATAACGGCTCGCACAAGGTGCCTCAGCGGGCCTCTGCCGACAGCCGCAGGCCAGCTCAGCAGGGTCAGATTGTCTACGGGCTCTCAGCGGTTCGCAATGTGGGTCAAGGCATGGTGGAACGCATAGTCGAAGAGCGCGAAAACAATGGCCCGTATGAATCATTTGTTGATTTTGCTGAGCGTGTTGACCTTGACGTTTTGAACAAGCGCACCGTTGAGTCGCTGATCAAAGCTGGTGCTTTTGACTCGTTGGGGCACCCTCGCAAGGGGCTCATGCAGGCCTATGAGACAATCATTGAGCAGACGATCCGTGTGAGACGCGAGCATGATGCGGGCGTGATTTCGCTGTTTGGCGAACAAAGCGTTGGCCCGTCCTTTGATGACCGCCCCGAAATCATTGACACCGAATATGAACGGATGCAGAAACTGGCTTATGAGAAAGAGATGCTGGGACTGTATGTCTCGGATCATCCGCTGAGAGGTTTGGAGGCTCGGGTTCGTCGTCACACCGACAGCACCATCAGCGCAATGCTCTCGGGTTCGAACTCCGGCGACCGTGCCACTTATCGCTGTGTTGGTGGGGTTGTCACCGGGCTCAATCGCCGCCTGACCAGAAAAGGCGATCCGATGGCCAGTTTCGTGCTTGAGGATCTTGAGGACAAGATCGAGGTTCTGGTCTTCCCAAAAACCATGTCACAGCACGGCTCAACGCTGGCTGATGATGCCATCGTGACAGTACGAGGACGTTTCGACTCTCAGCAAGATGCCCCGCGGTTCATCGCCACCGAAATCCAAACGATTGAGGGTCTCGCCGAAGATGCAGCTGATCCGCCGCTACGCATCGTGTTGCCGCTGTCGCACCAGAACGAGCAGAACCTCAACGAACTGAAGGCACTGCTGTTGGCCCATCCGGGTTCGGCGCTAGTGGAGTTACTGCTGGACACCCAGCGTGTGGCTCGACTGTCTGAGGACTTTGCTGTGGATACGTCCAAAGGCCTGCCCGCCGAGCTGCGTGAACTGCTAGGTGCTGCAGCCATCGCAGCTTCCAGTTGATCAAAGCAACGGCTATCGAAGCTTCCTAACTGATCAAGGCTTAATCGGTTCCGCATCGTTTCCGCGCAGGAATCTGGTGCTTCAGATCACGAAACGGCTTCGTTGCCTATAGACTGGTTCATAGCGGTACGGGCGACTGAAGGGTGGAACGCCGCCATGGCGATCACGATTGAGACTAGAGATTGCAGCGGACTGGGCGACTCTGATCTAGTTGAGATGGCGGACCTGTGTGCCGCTTCATCGAACGCCTATGAGGTCGGCTTGCTCTCTAAGCAAGCCGAAGCTTGGGTGCTGCTCACCGAAGCCCGAGACAACGGCAAGCTGCGCGGATTTTTGTTCTGCACTCTGGAGCGCATCGGTGGAACTCCTTGCGTGCTTATGGGTGCTGGCCACACCTGTCGCACTACACGCCGTGACACGGTGCTGCGAGGTATCATCGCTGACCAGTTGAGTCGTGCTGCGATGTCGTTCCCCGATGAAGATGTGCTGCTCGGGATGCGGATCAACAATCCCGGTGCTTTTGAAGCTTTCAAAGCTGTTCACGATTTGGTTCCGCGACCCGGCCACAAAGCCAACGGCGAAGAACGCGCTTGGGGCCGTCGCTTGGCGAAGCGTTTTGGTGTCGGATCATTCAGCTACGAAGATCGCGTTTTCACCACTCGGGGCAAAGGCGAGCCTGCTGTGGTGCTTGACCACGAAAGTCTCAAACCCGAGCGGATTGCGGCGGAGACGGCCGAATTGTTGAACGGACTTGTCCAAGACGACGGCGATACTTTGGTGGTTCACGGCTGGGTTACCGCAGAAGAACTCGAGAAACTGCTTTAGCTTCTAGCCGTCGTGGACTCTCGACGGAGTCTTGATGGAGTTCAAGCAGGCTGTGCGAGCACGCCGGATGGTGCGCTCGTTCACTTCGCAGCCGGTTGATCCAGTAGCAGTTGACGAGATCTGCGACCTTGCGCGACGAGCACCTTCAGCAGGCAACACGTCTGGTGTTGAGTTTCTCGTGCTTGAAGGCGCTGAAACCATGGCGTATTGGGATGTGACACTGCCCGCCGACAAGCGCAACAGTTTTGCGTGGCCGGGTCTGTTGAACGCGCCGGTACTAGTGATGCTGTGGACTGATCCGAACGCTTATGTGTTGCGTTATCGCGAACCCGACAAAGCGCGCACGCCGTTGGGTGCGGGCGAGGCAGCATGGACGGTGCCGTACTGGTTTGTTGACAGCGGTGCTGTGATGATGACCATGCTGCTAGCAGCCCAAGATCAGGGTTTAGGCGCAGCTTTTTTTGGAATGTTTGAGCATGTGGAGGCGCTGCGGACACGTTTCGGCGTGCCGCAGGGCTGCCGAGGTGTGGGGACTGTGGCTATCGGCCATCGCCGCACCGACGATCGTCCCAGCCGTTCGGCAGCTCGTGGGCGACCGCCACTAGATGAGGTAATACACCGCAGCCACTGGTAGGCATGATCACCACAGAGCATCATGATGCTTGGCTGGGCACCACAATTCTAGCTTAGGTCGATTTATCCTTGAAAATCTATCTATATATAGTAGATTTTCAAGGATAAGGTTGTGGAGTGGACACTAAAACTGCGGCAGTAACCCCATGATTGCGCTAGCGCACGCATCTGATGATTTTGTTGAACGGCCTGCTGAGGCGGAAGCTCTGCGAGCTGCTGTGCGACGGTCGTCGGTGACTCTGCTCACAGGTCCTCGACAGGCGGGCAAATCCACCTTGGTGCGGCGCGTGATCGCACCTTCCCCCGAGGCGGCGTTCGATTTAGAGGATTACCGAGATGTTGCCCGGCTCGCTGATCCGATGCTTGCTCTAAGAGACCAGGGTGAGATCATTGTGATTGATGAGGCTCAGCGGATGCCGGATCTTTTTGCTTCGCTGAGGGTGCTTGTCGATGAAAACCGACATCCGGGTCGCTTCGTGGTGCTCGGCAGTGCTTCACCAGAGTTGACTGGTTTGGGTGCTGAGTCTTTGGCTGGCAGGGTGACTCAACTGAAGTTGTCGGGCTTTCGCCTCGCCGATGTTGGTGTTGAGCACTTTGATGATTTGTGGCAGCGTGGCGGACTGCCAGCATCTTTGCTCGCTGCAGATGAGCAAGCCTCAAACGCTTGGCGTGATGACTACATCGCTACTTTTTTAGAACGAGATCTAGCAGGTTTCGGTTTCCGCTTACCGGTAACAACTATGCGACGCTTCTGGACAATGCTCGCGCACTATCACGGCCAGGCCTGGAACACAGCGGCTATTGCACGCTCGATCGATTTATCAGCAGCTAAGGTGCGACGACTGTTAGATGCGCTCACCGATGCGCTTGTGGTGCGCCAGTTGCCGCCCTGGTTTGCCAACTTGGCTAAGCGTCAAGTCAAGTCGCCTCGTGTTTATGTGCGTGACAGCGGCTTGTTACACCGACTTTTGGGTATCGGTAGCCGCTTAGAACTCGAACGGCATCCCAAACTTGGAGCGAGTTGGGAGGGCATGGTTATTGAGCAACTCTTGATCCTTTTCGGTGATGCAACAGCTTCTTTCTGGTCGACACATAGCGGTGCCGAAATTGATCTGCGTCTAGAGATCGGGGGCAGAGTCATCGGATTTGAGATCAAACGCACCGACCGACCCAGAATCACCAAGTCAATGCACAGTGCTCTGGCTGACCTTGAACTGGATCATCTGGTCATAGCTCACGCAGGCCTCCACCGTTTCGCGCTGACAGATCGGGTCACAGCAGTGCCCGCCACCGACTTACTAACAGACCAAAGCGCCTTATTAGCTCTCTAATGCAACCAAAACCATCACGGAACATTGCTGAGGCGATGCAGGCAAGGGAGACATCAACACCTGCATCGGCCATTCCAGCACCTCAGCACAATGCGGCTCTCGATGCTGTGTCATCTCCATCTGAGTTAATTGACAGCAGGATTGCTACTCAATATCGGGCTGTGGAACTGTCCAGATGCCTTCCCTCGCCACCCGTATCACCGTCTAGTGAAGCGAAGAAACACCACGACATTTACGCTATCTTGGATCAGCATTTGCCGTCCGAAACCGAAGGTGGGGCAATCGTCTACTGCTCCACCCGGCGACGGACCAAGCAAGTGGCAGAGTTCCTCAAAGAACGGGAAGTTAACGCTGATCTCTTCCGTGCAGGATTGCCACCCGAAGAGAAAAGACTATTCAGGAAGCCTTCATAGGGGGCGAGGTCGGGGCTGCTGCCCTCCACGACTTTTTTACGACCTGTTTTCTTGGGTAGATTGTTGACACGACCAAAAGCGACAGATGGGTACGTCCGGTTGCGGTGCGCGCCTTGGCGCCGTACCGCATTTGGCTGCGCTACGACGACGGGATTGAGGGCGAAGTGGACCTGTCAGACCTGGCAGGTGATGGCGTGTTCAGAGCTTGGGAGAACCCTGATTTCTTCTCTCTTGTGAAACTCGGCCCAGGCAGATCAATCGCATGGGGCGATGATCTAGACCTGTGTGGCGATGCCCTTTATATGGATATCACTGGCATAACCCCAGAAGAGATGTTCCCTACCCTGATGCCAACTGTGAATGCCTGAGATCAGCCGCTTCTACGGCATCGTGATCCGGATTTACTGAAATGACCACGGACCGCCTCACTTTCACGCAGAATACGGAGATTCTGAAGCTTTGGTGAATATTGAGCATCTTCAAATGACAGAGGGCCGAATCTCGCCCCGAGCGGAGAGGATGGTGGCTGAGTGGGCCACAAAGCACCGCAGCGAACTCCAAGAAGTGGCAAAAAGCACAACAACGGCAGTGCGCTAAGCGTGACTGTAGGTGGGGCAGGCGATCACGGCCGGTCCGGTTTGGATCATGGCAGCGATGGTGTCGTCATCGACCGGCGTGAAATCCCATGCGTCAACCCCTACGTTGATTTGACGGCCGTGCTGCCGCCACTTCTCATGGATGTGCCCATGCAGTAGCCAGCCACCCCGATCAGGGGGACGCTGCGCTTGGTAGCGCTGGTCGTAGGCTGAGTCGTTGTTATACGGGAAGTGGCTGATCGTGACATCAACACCCGCTAACGAGACCGGCGCAGGGTCATCCAAGATTTCGGCAATCCCGCCGAGCGTGTAGTAGGCGGAGCGCTGTTTGGGGCCTTTGGGGTGATGTCGCCAGCAAGCGTCATGGTTCCCCGGCACGAGAATCTTGCGTCCTTTGAGACGTGCCACATGCTCTTCAAGGCGTTTCGGTAGCTGGTTCATCACCAAGTCGCCGAGCATCCACACCTCGTCGCTGTCAGCCACAACATCATTCCAGCGGTCCACCATCGCTTCGTTCATCTCATCAGCGTTCACAAACGGGCGGTCGCAGTAGCGGATGATGTTCTCATGCCCGAAATGCTGATCGGATGTCCACCATCTAGTCATACCCTAATAATATCCGCTTTGGTAGGTTATTCAGACGGTGCCTGACACAGATAAGACGGGTGGTGGTACGGGTATTAGGGATGCGTTCCTGAAGGCGCTAAACGGCTGTTAGAGAATCGAATCAACAAAAAGTTAGGACACGAAAGCAGCAGAATTGTTATGACGAGATCTATCAACGGATCGGTGTTGCGGCGTTGGGTGAGCACTGTGCTATTTGGTGCTCTGATGTCCACTGGCTTGCTTGTCGTTCCGGCGGGTGCTCAGGAATCAACTTACACGGACGTGCCGGAAGGGGTTTACTACACGGAGCCTGTGTCGGTTTTGCGAGCGGCTGGTGTCTTTGAGGGCACAGAATGCGCTCCGTCACGGTTCTGCCCTGAGCAATCCCTCAAACGCTGGGAGATGGCGGTCTGGCTGGTGCGAGCGTTATCAGACCGTAAACCGTCGCCGTTGTCCTCAGCGCGTTTCTCTGATGTCAGCCGCTCAACCTGGTATGCCCCTCACGTTGAGCAAATGTTTCAGCTTGGAGTGACTACAGGATGCGGCGATGGCACCACCTTTTGCCCCGACAAACCGGTTACCCGTGCTCAGATGGCTGTCTTCTTGACCCGTGCCTACAAATGGAAGGGCGGTGGCCATATCAAGTTCGCTGACGTTAGCGCTGACGCTTGGTACGCCGCTCAGGTCAAAAGCTTGGCGCATTACGGTGTGACCACCGGTTGTGGCAGGGTTGGCACTCATTTCTGCCCTGCTGAGCAGGTCACCCGTGGACAGATGGCGACGTTCCTGCATAGAGCCTCTACAGCTACTGCCGGAGGGGGACGGCAGCAAACATCGTCAGCTACCACTGGTTGCGTGTTCAGCGCTCAAACGAACCGGTTATCAAAAGCCGTCTACAAGGTTCGCGCCTCAGGTGTCACGGGAACTGCGTTCTATATTGGCAACAATGAATGGTTGACCGCTGAGCACGTCGTAACCGGTAAGTCTTCTGTCACCCTCGTCAATGAGGCATCAACGATCAGCGCCACAGTCAAAGCGACTGATCGAAGCAGCGACCTAGCACTTCTGACCGGTTCGCCCGCTAGCGAGACCTTGACGGTCGGTGACCCGTCATCGTTGAGCATCGCTGAAGAGGTTTGGGCGTTGGGATACCCGCTCGACTCTGCTGGTATATCCGCCACCAAAGGCATCGTGTCGCGTTTCGATGCAACATCAGGTGGCGACAAGCAGATCGTGACTGACGCAGCGGTCAACCCGGGCAACAGCGGCGGACCGTTAATGGACGTGTGCGGCACCGTGTTTGGGGTGATCTCAGCCAAGCAAGTCGGCGCTGACATTGACAACATTGGTTACGCAACCGTTATTGACTCCAGCGTCCTCAAGAAACTCCGCACGACGGGCATCAGCCCTGCAGGCTCAGGAAGAGGCACAAGCACCTCAAATGGGTCGGTTGAGGCAGGATGGGTCAGCGGCCGATTTGATGATGGAAATAGGTATGCGGCTACGTATGTCCGGAACCATCTAGGAGCACGCGACGATGACTATCTGCTCCTTACATGCAACACCGACTCTAGCGAAGTGGACATTTATGTCGCTGCCGAGGAAGTTACCCCCTGGGATGACATCTCTGGCACGGTGGCTGTCGCCTACTATCAAGCGCCTCTTGACTTCTATTTGTGGACCGACACGGAACAGGACACTTATACAGACAACAACACAGTATGGGGGGATTGGATACCCAGCGCGGAAGGTTCGGCCTTGTTTGCTCCCGACTATGACACAGTGGAAGACATCGTTAACCTGCTACGCCTAGAAACAGGATACCTACTGATATGGGGAGAGGTTGGAGGCTCCTCGGGGGATAGCTGGATTTCGGAGTTCCCGATCAAAGGCGCTGAGACGCACGTGGATCGCGTGATAGATCAATGCGGCTGGACTTACACGTCGTCGCTGTCAGGTTAGAGTCCTGTCTAGGGCGCAGCAGCCTTCAACGCCCACACGCATCCCACATCAGCAAGCAGTCAGCAGTCCAACTGGGTCTTCGATGAAGTAATCGCGGTTATCGTGATATAGCTCAATCATTTAGGCCGTAGTTGAGGTCTTGCACTTTCGGTCCGATGATTTCGCCGTTGCGTAAATGGTCACAGGATGCGAAGAAAGTAGTATGAGCAGTGTGAATATTCCGTATCTCTTCCCAGACGACTTTGATGAAGTGTGTGACATGGAACTGGAGCATCGTTACGCCTGCGCCACCCAGAGAGCGGTGGCCTATGACGTGATGAGCGCATGGCTACTCGCCTGCCGTCTATGCAGCGAAACCGACGACCAGTTCGTGTTTGAAGACGAAGACATCATCGAACAACTGAGGAGCGACCATAGGCTCAGCAGGGACGCAGCGAAAACACTGCTCAGCTCAGCCGCCCGCTTCTCTACCGACAGGCTCAGCAGGGAGAGAGAGCACCCGTAAACAAAGGACACTCTGCGAGGAGTCTCCGCACTTGTTAAGTCATGCGCTCGCGCGGTGAACTGCGAGAAGGCGTATTACAGAAACCCGAGAACACGCGGCAGGTGCTGTTGTGGTGTTCTCAGTGGCTTGGCTATGTTGCGGGTGGGGGGCGGGAGCGGTGTTGTTGCCGTGAATGGCAGAGATTTAGGTGTTTGAAGGCCACAAACGAAAGCAAAATGCCGTAAGGTTGGTAGACTCATAAGGTGCTCGCATCAACGCTGGCAGCCCCTCCAGACGATATTTATGCGCTG
The DNA here is from genome assembly GCA_028283245.1 of Candidatus Aldehydirespirator catecholifindens. Classification (GTDB taxonomy): domain Bacteria; phylum Actinomycetota; class Acidimicrobiia; order Acidimicrobiales; family Aldehydirespiratoraceae; genus Aldehydirespirator; species Aldehydirespirator catecholifindens. Next base: position 28,146 of record JAPYNU010000007.1, read on the forward strand.
GCTGCTTCTTTGCGTTGGCCTGAAGGTGAAGTCCGCTGTCCGCATTGTGGCGAATCTCGTGTTTCTCAGCCGTCAGCGGATCCTCAACGTTGGCGTTGCAGGCAGTGCCAGCGCCGTTTCACGGTTACCACCGGCACCCGCCTACATGCTTCGAAGCTGGCGTTGACCGACTGGTGGAATGCTGCTCACAGCGACGACGACAGCACAGCAGGCATGATGGGGTTGTTGAGCACGAGTCGGGTTACGGCTAGGCGAGTCAGCCGAATACTGCGAGCCTCAGCGATGCCGCCAGGGGAGCGCCGTTTCGCTGCTCTTTTAGCATCCAGTGATTCTTCACAGGGGGTAGCGCAACAAGAGCCATGGGCGGATTGGACAGAAGCGCAACGGCGAGTGTTTACAGCGGTGCGAAGCCATCACCTCAAAGGGGCAGGGACAAACGAGATTGCCCATACTGCCAGCGTGTCAATCCGGCATACTCGCCGCTGCCTGCGTCGCCTCGCTGCTGGCGGGTTCGTGAAACACAACGAGACCCTCACTACATGGGGATATGACTGCATACCAATACGGGTTTGGCAGCTAGATTTAACTGAACAGACCATCTCAGCCATGATGCAACTGCCGTATCAGGCGCTGCCTCCACTGTCTGAGTTGCCCACTCGTGTGCCACCAGAATTTTGGTCGGTGTTCTGGTCCGGGTTCAGCGCAGGCGAGTTACGACTACCCGAGGACGGGCTACTGGTTGCAGAAACAATGCTCAGCGTCCGTAACCCCTGGGCTCGACTGTGGGCGTTGCATTATGCGCCGCTCGAAGCATTACGAGAGCTCAGAACCATGCGCGGCTACACCAGTGGTGATGTTGCTCAAGAAATCGACTTAGCCATCGAACGCCGAAGCCGTGCCTGAGATTGACCGCTACCACACTGTGCTCTCACAAGGTCTGCGAGCAGCGTGGCCAGTTCTATCCACCACTGTCAGACGATTGAAGGGGACATTGGTTGGAGGCACTGCTCTAGCGATATTGCTCCAACATCGCGAGTCTTTCGATCTGGACTATCTAACTCCCGGCGGCTTCTCAGGATCTCGCTTAGCAAAGAAACTATCGCAAGCCAGCGCCTCACACGAACTGCGTTGCGTAATCCAAAACGCTGAAACAGATTTTCTGGAAGCTCAAATCGGCAAAACTATCGTTCAGATTTTTCGTAATCCACTCAGGGGCAACAACCCTGGATATCTGAAACAAATAGCAAAACCAGCGTACATAGATGGCCTTCCTGTGGCTTCGCTGGCGGATCTTCTAGCCATGAAGCTTGATGTGATCATGTACCGTCCGAAACTCCGCGATTACATTGACATAGCCGCCATCGACCAATCTCGCATATTCACAATCGAAGAAGGCCTCGCTTTTCATGCAGAACGTTACGGCACTGCCCTCTATGGGCATGCTGCTGCCCAGATCGTGCGTCTACTGGAATCTCCGGGAAAACTCTCTGCCGACCGAGTGTTCAATACCTCAGTAGACGAGACGCTTTCATATCTGAAGCACAGAGCACAAGAAGTGTCGCAAATCATCGCACAGCAAAGAGACCCCGCAGGCAGAGACAAGATCAAACAACCAGCACCTCCTCCTACTTCTTCCCCTTAGCAATCACCTCGCTGCGGTGCCGGGATGCCAGATACAACCATGATTATTGAGCGCCTGTCGTAACCAAAGTGTTGCTGAGGATCAGCTACATCAAGCACTGCTCGCCCGCATCGGCGTGATGCGCGGACTTCTTTACCAGAGTGTTGCTGGGGCGGGGTCTCGGGCTTTGGCACTAATGCCGTTTCGGCTACTGGATTGGCCTCGTCTTTGAGGTCGCTCTCTTCGGT
>JAPYNU010000070.1 GCA_028283245.1 Candidatus Aldehydirespirator catecholifindens
GCTGCACCCCGACACGGTAACCCGCCCCACCCCAGAACACCCGACTCATCACCGGCGCTAGATGGACCGGTGAGCCTCGGTGACCCAAAGCTAACTTACAGCCCACAAGTAATGTAGCCCAAGCCTGTGACACAATCCACCGAATCGCACTGGCCCCGCGAGAGCGGCGGTCTGTGCAGATGCGGCTTGTGACTTTTAGGTCTCTAGTACCGCTGTTACCTCTTCATGGGTCAAACGGCGGAAAGCGCGCCGTCCGTTGCCTCGGTCAAGCACGGCCGCTTCGAGGCTGGCAGCGCTGAGCGTGCGATCCGGTCCAGCCAGCACAGCCACCGCAGCCCTAAACCCATCAGCTAAAGACCGCGGCTGTGGAGGCAAGGCTTCATCGAAACGCTCCGCTAGTTCTTCGGTTTCGCCGCCGAGCACCACCCGATCGGACTCATCAGCAACAGTGCCGTCATAAAGAATGTGAAACATCTGATCGCCCGAACCATCAGCAGCCAGCCCGACTTCGGCCACCAAGATCTCAACTTCCATCGGCTTGAGTTCATGAGTGAAGACATGTCCCAGGCTTTGGGCGTAGGCGTTGGCGAGGCTGCGAGCGTCTACATCCTCACGACTGAAAGCAAAGCCTTTCAAGTCGGCGTGACGCACCCCCGCGATACGCAACTGATCGAACTCGTTGTAACGCCCCACTCCAGCAAAAGCGATCCGATCATAGATTTCGCTGACTTTGCGCAGAGTGCTCGAGTTGTTTTCGGCGACTATGGCGATGCCTTCGCGGTAACAGAAAGCAACCAAGCTGCGACCCCGAGCGATGCCTTTGCGGGCATAGTCGGCCTTGTCTTTCATCATCTGCTCGGGTGGAGCGTAGAAAGGCATGGTCATGACTTTCGACGGCCTCCGTCGCCGTCTCGGCGGTTACGATGACGGCCCAGCAGTCGCTCGGTGCGACGCCTCAGTTCAGTGTCTTGAAGACGTCGATAACCGGCATCATCAATCACAGCCACTACAGGGAACACGTCACGCACCGGGTCGGGTCCTCCAGTAGCAGAATCGGCATCGGAAGCAACAAACAGTGCCTCCAAAACTAGATCAGTTGCCGCCGCAGCGCTCAGCGAAGGGCGGAAACCCATTTTCACCACCGTCTCGGCGTGCAAGGCACCCGATCCAGTGGTGGCGTAATCGCGCTCTTCGTATCGTCCGCCGGTGACGTCATAGTCGAACAGTCGCCCGCGATCTGCTGCTAGATCAAAGCCTGCGAAGATCGGCACCACCACTAGGCCCTGCATCGCCGCTGGCAGATTGGCCCGCACCATCTGGGCCAGTTGGTTGGCTTTGCCTTCAAGGCTAATCGGGGTGCCCTCAACCTTTTCATAATGCTCAAGCTGCAACTGGAACAGCCGCACCATCTCGCGGGCGGGGCCAGCAGCACCAGCGATAGCCACGCCAGAGTGCTGATCCGCCGGGAACACCTTCTCAATGCGGTGGCTGCTAATCAGATGCCCGGCTGTAGCGCGCCGATCACCGGCAAGCACCACTCCACCGCTATAGCGCACAGCCAGACAGGTAGTGCCGTGAGGCACATCAACCACCATAGGTGCCGTCGCCGCGGCACCGTCAAAGCCACCGACCCCTACAAAAGTGGCAATGTCACCGCGGCTCGTACCAGTGCGTTGCAGCAACGCCGCAAAACTAGGGCCAGGATCATCATGTGGCCCGAAGCGGGGCAGGCTCACTCGCCGCCCTTTTGGATGTAGCTCTTGACGAAATCCTCAGCGTTGCTTTCTAGCACTTCGTCAATCTCGTCAAGCAGGTCATCGAGTTGATCGTTGATCTCGGTGCTGCGCTCGGTTGCGGCAGGGGCGGCTTCCACGGTCTGCTCACGATTGGATGGTGACGGTTTACGGATCTGCTCTCGTTCGGCCACTGGATTCCTCCTCGCCTTGCTACCTGCTTAGCTGTCAACTGAAACTATTCAACGACACTGAGCGACACGACGATGAGCGTCACTGAGAATCGCGTTGAGGGTTCAACTAGAGAGGTTAGGCGTGGGTCACTCCTAAACGACGCAACAACTCGATAGCGGAGTCGCAGCCCTCAAACATGTCACCCACATGTCTTACCGTGCCACGGTTAGGTTCAGGCATCGAAACTCGGCGAAGCGAACCCTCACCCACATCAAAAACGATCGAATCCCAGTTGGCAACCACCACCTCAGCAGCGAAGCGCTGCAGGCAGCGCCCCCGAAAAAAAGCCCGAGTGTCAGTCGGGGGTTCGCTCATGGCTCGCTGCGCTTCAGCCTCGTCAACCAGAGTTTCGAGTCCAGCACGAGCAGCCAGCGACTTGTCGGGACGTAGATCGTGGTATTGGATGTCCACAGCCCGCAGCCGAGCATCGCTCCAAGCAAGTTTGTGACGCTCACGAAACGCTTCCAGCAGGCGCAGTTTAGCGATCCAGTCGATCTGGCTGGCGAGCTTCGACGAGTCCTGCTGCAAATCCTCAAGCACCGACTCCCAGCGGCTCAGCACAACTGGCGTGATGTCACCGCCCACAGCTTCGGTGCCTCTGGTCTCCACATAAGCGCGCGCCGCGGCCAAGAGTTCCCATTGCACATCCAAAGCGGTAATAGTTGAACCGTCCTCTAGTTCCAGCGGTGCGCGCAGCGACAAATCGCGACTCACCTCGCGAAGCGCTGCCACTGGTGAAACGAACCGCAGTTCGCGCCCCACAGCGTCGTCCTCTGTCAATGCCATAACTAATGCGGTTGTGCCGACCTTGAGGAACGTGGCGACTTGTGACATGTTGGCATCGCCGACGATCACATGAAGACGCCGATATTTGGCCGCGTCGGCGTGGGGTTCGTCACGCGTGTTGACGATGGGGCGTTTCAGCGTGGTTTCCAAGCCCACTTCTTCTTCAATGAAATCAGCTCTCTGCGATAGCTGATAGCCGATGTCGTCGACGCGCATGCCTGCGGTTTCGATGCCGATCTTGCCCGCGCCGCAAAAGATCTGGCGTGTCACGAAATGTGCAGTGGCGTTAGTGACGATGCGCGAGAACGGCACTGAACGGCTCATCAAATAGTTCTCGTGACAGCCGTAGCTGTTGCCTTTGCCGTCAGAGTTGTTTTTGTAGACGACGATTTCTTCTCCCTCAGGCAGCAGCAGCTCCGCCGACGCCATGGAACGAACTGCAATCAATTCCGCTGCCCGGTCATAAACAACCACCGAGCGAGCGTCAGTGCATTCTGGGGTGGACAACTCGGGGTGAGCATGATCCACGTAGTAGCGAGCCCCGTTGGTGAGCACAGCATTCACAAGATGCGTCTCGATTTGCGGTGCTTGAGCGTCGGGGGGTGCGCCACCTCTGGCGTCATGGCCGGGGCGTTCCTCAGTGAAATCCCAACCAACAGCACCACGAGCAGGTGCCGGTGAAGGCTGTAAAGCGATCAGATACGCGTTGATCAGCATTGATGATGCCGAAATTGGGTTCGGTTCTGAGATGCCTCGATGAACAATGCCGTATTCGGTTTCGAGGCCGACGGTCTTGGGAACTGCCACAGTTGCGACGCTATCGCAAGACTCAGCCAGCCTTGAGAGTCACGCAGCACGAGCGCGTCCCAAGAGCAGATCAGCCGAGTAGCGCGCTCGGTGAGATCAGATGATCAGAGCCACCCGAAATGGGCTTACAGGAGGCTCAGAGGATCTGCGAAAGGAACAGCTTGGTGCGGTCTTCGGTGGGGTTAGTGAAGAAATGCTCGGGTGTGCCGGTCTCTACTAGTTGGCCTTCTTCCATGAAGATCACCCGGTCTGCGACCTCGCGTGCGAAACCCATTTCGTGGGTGACCACCATCATGGTCATACCCGATCGAGCTAGTTCTTTCATCACGTCAAGCACTTCTTTAATCATCTCGGGATCAAGAGCCGAGGTGGGCTCATCAAACAACATGATGCGTGGCTCCATGGCCAGCGCCCTAGCGATAGCCACTCGCTGCTGCTGTCCGCCCGATAGCTGACCCGGATACTTTTCAGCCTGTTCGGGTATGCCGACACGCTCAAGCAGTGATCGGGCTATTTCTTCAGCTTCACGCTTGGGCTTTTTGCGCACCCAGATCGGTGCCAAAGTAACGTTGTCAAGCACGGTGAGATGCGGGAACAGGTTGAACTGCTGAAACACCATCCCCACCTCTGAGCGAATCTTCTCGATATTGCGCAAGTCGTTGGTTAGCTCTACGCCGTCGATAACGATGCGACCCTCTTGATGGACTTCAAGACGGTTGATGCAGCGGATCCATGTGGACTTGCCCGATCCCGACGGACCGAGAACCACCACCACCTCCCGCTCTTTTATGACAGCGCTGATGGAGTCAAGCGCCTGAAAGTCGCCGAACCATTTACTGACACCTTGGCACACAATCATGTCGTTGCGCGCCGCAAGCTCTTCGGTTAGGGCTGTGGTGGCATCGCCTACGCTGCTCATCGCTGGTCTCCTTCGTCTTCAGTATCTGCGTTCATTGGCATTTGCGTTCATTAACGGTCAGCGCTCCCCCACTCCCAGTTGCTTCTCTAGACGCTGACTGCGTTTCGACATGCTGTAGGCAAAAATCCAGTAAACCCCGCAAACAAACAGCAGTCCCTCGCGTTTTACCCCCAAGAACTCAGTCTGCGCCGGTATCACGTTGTTGGCCATACGCAACACATCAAACAAGCCGATCACGGCAAGCAGTGATGTCTCTTTGAAGGTGGCGATCGCTTGGCCTACCAGCGGCGGAATCGACACTCTCAACGACTGCGGCAAAACGATGAAAATGGTGCGCTGCAAAGCAGTAAGACCCACTGCGTCGGAAGCCTCGAACTGGCCACGGCGGATCGACTGCAGACCGCCGCGCACGTTCTCCGCGAGATATGCCGCTGAGAACAGCGTGTAACCCAAAACTGCTGAGGCCAGAACACTGATCTCCATGCCGTCGGGCAAAAACAGGTTGAGAATGATCGTAAAGAAAATGAGAACGGTGATCAGCGGCACTCCCCTGATTACTTCAATAAAACTGGTGGACATAACCCGAAAGATCGGCAGTTTTGACGTGCGTGCCAGAGCCAGCATCACCCCAAGCGGGAACGACAACAGCAGCGTGAAAGCTGCCACAACCAAAGTCACTCCAAACCCACCAACAAAAGCTTCGGTGGGGGTCTCCACACTTGACGGTGAGTTCATCAGTGTCGCCATGTAATGAAACACCGCCATGACGACTGCCCACACTGTCAGCAGCCGCAGTCGCTTGGAACGATCACCTGCGAAGTTGTGTGCCAGCAACGCTGCCAAGGCGACCAGCAAGAAACTCAGCCGCACCTTCTGAAGCATCGGATACCAGCCCCAGAAGGCAGCCACCCAGTTGAACGCCGCCAAACCCAGCAGCAGAGCGGCGATGATGCGACCGAGTTCGCCGATGCGCTGATCCGTCAGCAGCCACAGCACAGCCGCCCCACCGGCAGCAAACAGCACCCCAAGGGGAATATCCACGCTCAGCACCCGGTCCCAGTCAAGGTCAGGATCTCTCAACACCACCCAATAGAGCACAAACGGGCACGCCAGCCAGCACAAGTTGAGCGCAAGCGTGAAATTGGATCCAGCACCAGCTTGGCGCAGCCTTCGTCCGGCCGCTAGCGCCACAGCGAGCAGCAGCCACATCACTGTCCACGGAAGTTTGGTGGACATGGCCACGGTGCGGCCCGGCTCGGCGATGAACTCGCCGTCGGTGAACGCGTAATGACCCCACGGATAAACCCATGCCGACAACACCACAATCGCGGTTACGCCCATGAACAATTCCACCGACGGCACGAAAGTGCTGCGACGTCGCTCATCTCCGAACCTGAACCACAAAGCTGCTCCTGCTGTGGCTAGCAGCGCAGCCGCAAGCCACCACCCCCAACGGTCGACCATTGCCTCAGCGAAAGACTCTCGGATCACGCCCGAGTCATTGCGACGCACGCTGCCGTCGGCATTGCTGAGAGCAGAAGGCTCTCGCAACACCACGCCTAACGCCACCACTGCGCCTAGTGCCATAAGACCCGACGACAGCCTCTTCACAGAAACCCCTCGGGCGGTTGTCGCAGCGAGCCCCACCGACAGTCCAGCTAGCACAGCAATAGTGCCCACACACACCCAGATGCGGACGTATTGCTCTTCGGGGTAGGCGTGGGTGAAAAGCAGCCGCAGGTTGGTGCGGACAGCGTCCCACTCACGCTCTTCGCTGAAAGTGAAGTTGAGCAGGCCTCGGGCCGTCAACAGCACCAGCAGGCCAAACACCACTGTGAGAGCAGAGTTGAACGGCGTTGAGAACAGGTTCTGGCGAATCCACTCTCTTGGCGGCGTGCTCGGCTGCTCGGGTGGCAGCGACACAGCCTCCTCAGCGGTTTGCGATGCTGGGGAAGCGGCTGCGATATCAACAGGGCGCATCTCGGCCATTTCAGCGCTCCACGATCTTGAGGCGAACGTTGAAGAAATTGACCACCACAGAGATAGTTAGCGAACAAGTCAAATAGAACAGCATCCAAATCGACACGACCTCCACGGTTTTGCCGGTCTGGTTGTAGATGGTCTCACCCACCTGCACTAGATCGCTGTAGCCGATTGCGATAGCTAGCGAAGTGTTTTTGGTGAGGTTGAGGTACTGGTTACCCAACGGCGGCAGGATCACCCGGAAGGCTTGCGGCAGGATCACCCGTCGCAGCATGGTCAAACGACGCAGCCCCACAGCTTGAGCTGCCTCGGTCTGGCCTTTGGGCACTGACAAAATTCCGGCACGCACGATCTCGGCAATGAAAGCTGCCGTGTAAAACACCACCCCGAAGTAGACCGCAGCCAAGCCTTGTGTCAGGTTGAGACCCGCGGGACCATAGTTGGGAAAATTGCCGGGTTGCTCAATGTCGGGGCGTTTGGCATCAATTGGTTGACCCGTTCGTCCATCGCCGAACTTGTCGCCGAGCACCTCAAAAAGGTCACGGCCCGAGTTGATTATCCAACTTGACAACCCCGGCCAGCCAATGTTCACAAAGATCGCTACCAACACCGCAACCACCCCAGCGAAGATCACTCGGAACCAGTCGTCGTCGCTCAGTTTGGCGCGCCCTGCCGGACTGCGATGCTGTGCTAGGAAACGTCTGATCCACAACACCGCCACTAGCAGCGCCGCAACCGAAAGCAGGATTTGCACCGTCTGCTCGGTTAGAGCGCCAATCCCTGAAGCCAGCCCATCAAAAACGTTACCGACCCACCCGAACACGGGATGCACAAACCAGCCAACAGCAGCGAAAGCCGCCGTCACAGCCACAAAAGAGGCCACTGGATAGGTGTCACGTCCGGTGGCATCATGCAGACGAGAGCGACGACGCATCACTAGCCAACCCAGCGCCGCTCCGATCGCCACAACGATCAGCCACTGATAAAAGCCGTCGCTGATAAACACCCGCGGCACCGACACACCCTTGTTGGAGATGTGAAGCCAGCCAGGTATCGGGCCTTGGTTGATCTCCACTCGCGGCAGGGTGGAGATCACCACAAAAATCAGAATGATCTGCACTAACAGCGGGATGTTGCGCAGAGTCTCAACAAAAACGCTGCTGATGCGCTTGACGATCCAGTTGCTAGACAACCGCCCCACACCAACAACTACCCCCAGAACGGTTGCAACGATTATCCCACCTATCGACAGACGGATCGTGTTCACCATGCCAACCCATAAGGCACGCCCGCTGGTGTCGGGGTCGGTGTCGATGCCCGAACTGAGATCGCTGCCCAGCGGTGCCGACAAAAAGTCAAAGCCGGTGGCGATACCTTTTTTCGCAAGGTTGGATTGTGCTTGCGTCACCAAGAAATAAAGCGCGAACACCACCAGCGACAACGCTGCAACCTGCGCTAGCCACTTGAGAACCGTGGCATCACGGTATAACGGCGGGCGTCGCGACTGCGTGGCTGCCAGCGTTGCTTTATCAGTGTTGGACACGCTGAGGCGCCTCCGAGAACGGGACGTGCTTCAGGCAGATGGCCATGACGCGAGCTTCGTGCCTTTGACTAGATGCTTGAACGCAGACGGGGGTCTGGGACTAGCGTCCCAGACCCCCGTCAAACTAGACGATGAGAGTCAGCTAAGTCGGACTCTGTGCTTAGCGCGCTGGCGGAGCGTAGATCAGTCCACCGTCAAGCCAGCCAGCATTGGCTGATCCTTCACGGGACAAACCAACTGGGTTGAGATGACGCGAGTAGATCTCGTCATAGTTGCCGACCTGACCGATCACCTGCCAGAACGCGTCGGGCGCGAGACCCATAGCGGTCTGAAGCTCGCCTTCTCCTCCGAGGAGACGCTCTGCTTCGGCATCCGGCGGATTGGCAGCCATTTCGTTGGCGTTGGCTTGGGTAATGCCCTTCTCATCAGCAATGATCGTGGCGTAGACCGTCCAGTTGACCACATCAGCAAAACGCGACTGGTTCTGTGCATAGGTCGGGCCCAGCGGCTCCTTTGAGATCGGAGTGGGCGGGAAAATCACCCACTCTTGGTCATCAGGCTGCTGTTTGGCTTTGCGTCCGACCAGACCCGAGCCGTCGGTGGTGACAATGTCGCAGGCACCATTGATGAAGTTGGTGGTGACAATGTCGAAGTCTTGGAAAGTGTTGAGAGTGATGTCTACTCCAGCAGCATCGGCGGCATCAGCGATGTTCTGCTCGGTGGTGGTACCAGAGTTGGTACACACAACCGCTCCATCAATGTCGCGGATCTGCGACGAAGACGAGAAACCTTGACTGCTGCGAGCCATCAGCTGCTGACCGTCGTAGTAGGTGGTAGGACCAAAGTCCATACCAACCTCGCTGTCACGACCTTGAGTCCAAGTGGTGTTGCGTATCAGCACATCTACAGCGCCGGTCTGCACTGCTGTGAAACGCTCGGCTGCGGTGAGAGAGGTGAACTCCACCGCATCGGCATCACCTAAAATGGCGGCTGCTACGGCGCGGCAATAGTCAACGTCGAAGCCTTTCAGTCCGCCTTCGGGATCGGTCTCTGAAAATGCCACTGCTGAGCCGGACACACCGCAGTTGAGCCTGCCACGATCAATGACCGTTTGAAGCAGATCACCGTCTTGGGTGTCTTCGATCACATCTGCTGCAGCTGCTGTGGTGGTGGTTTCTGCGGGTTCGGCTTCTGCGGGTTCCGCTTCGGCGGCGGCTTCTGTTGTCACTGGTGCTGGCTCTTGTGTTGCCTCGCTGTCGTCGTCATCGTCGCCGCACGCGGCTGCGATCAGCGACATACAGAACAGCACAGCGAGCGCGCGCCATAATACCGATTTGCTTTTGGTCACATTTCCCTCCGTTGGTTCGTCGAAAGTGACGATCTCACCTTATTGGTGAAACCTCATCTTATTGTCTACAACTTGGCCACGCGCCACATCTCACAGCGTTTGTGGCGCGTAGCAGCCTTAGCGATGACACATCCGCCATAGATTCAAGTCAGCCACCTACAGGTATTGACCGGTTTGCACTCGCTCAATTGATCGCCCGCCTTCGGCGAACTCGTCGGTGTCGGTGGACACCAGCGTGCGCACAAACACGATCCGTTCACCCTTTTTGCCTGAGATCCTGGCCCAGTCGTCGGGGTTGGTGGTATTGGGCAGATCTTCGTGCTCTTTGAACTCTTGGCGCACTGAAGAGAGCAGATCGTGGGTCATTATGCCTCGAGCCCCACCAGCGATTTCTCGCTTGATAGCCAGTTTCTTGGCACGACGCACAACATTTTCGATCATTGCACCAGACGAAAAATCACGGAAGTACATCACTTCTTTGTCGCCGTTGGCGTAGGTGACCTCTAGAAAACGGTTGGCATCAGCGGGCTGATACATGTCTTCGACGGTTTGTTCGATCATGCCTCGCACAGCTTTGTCGGAATCGCCACCGCCAACGGTTTCAACTATCTCTTCTGCAATGGGCAGAGTCGGCACCAGATAACGAGCGAAGATTGATGCCGCCGCCTCGGCATCGGGACGTTCGATCTTGATCTTCACATCAAGACGACCAGGACGCAAAATCGCTGGATCAATCAGGTCTTCGCGGTTGGAGGCACCTATCACGATCACGTTGCGCAGCGCTTCCACCCCATCAATCTCGGCGAGCAGCTGCGGCACGATGGTCGATTCGATGTCTGAGCTGATGCCCGAACCACGCATGCGAAACAGCGATTCCATCTCATCAAAGAACACGATCACCGGCCAGCCCTGCTCACTTTTCTCGCGGGCGCGCTGGAACACCAGACGAATCTGGCGCTCGGTTTCGCCGACATACTTGTTGAGCAGCTCAGGGCCTTTAATGTTCAAGAAATAGCTACGTGCCTTAGCATCCCCAGACAGTTCTGACACTTTCATGGCGAGGCTGTTGGCTACGGCTTTGGCAATCAAGGTCTTGCCACAGCCAGGTGGACCGTAGAGCAGCACACCTTTGGGTGCTGGCAGGTCATAGTCAGCAAAAAGTGCGTGATGCACGAACGGCAGCTCCACGGCATCAGTGATCTGCTCGATCTGAGCGTCAAGTCCACCGACATCGCCGTAGCAAACATCAGGCACTTCTTCAAGGATCAAGTCCTCCACTTCAGGACGGGGCAAACGCTCAATCACGAGATCGCCTGAAGTATCGATCAGCACATGATCACCAGAACGCACCGGCTCAGCCGCTACGACTGCGCTCAACTCAACCACCCGCTCCTCGTCGGCGCGCCCTAGCACCACCGCACGGTCCGAACCAGGTAGCAACTCTTTCACGGTTGCTACTTCGCCGGTGCGGTCGGGTCGCCTAGCCAGAACCACGCTGAACGATTCGTTGAGCGCCACCTCCTCACCGACACGCAAGTCGGCGGTAAGGTCGGGATGCACCGACACCCGCATTTTGCGACCTCCAGCACGCACGTCAACAGTGCCGTCGTCGTTTCGCCCTAGCACAGTGCCGTAGCCGCTGGGAGGTTGCGTTAGCTTCTCAACCTCTTCACGTAGAGACGCAATGTGCTCTCGAGCTTCGCGCAGCATGGAGGTTAGACGCTCGTTCTGGGTGACCGCCTGAGTTAGCCGGCCTTTGGCATCAGCGAGTCGCTCTTCAAGCAGGTGTACGCGTTTGGGTGCTTCGTTCAAGCGGCGTCGCAGCGCTGCCACTTCGCTTTCGAGTTCGGCAATTAGCCGCCGCAGACGATCGGGGTTGTCCCTGAAGTGGCCTTGTCCAGACTCGCTCACAGATAACTCCTTACTCCTCTACAGACGGATTGGGCCGCAACACATCACCCTAGACGGCAACAGCGCTTCACCGACAACAACCGCACGGATGCAGTAACGAACAAGTATCGAATAGACGAACTGCGTGATGCGTTCGGGCTAACCCAGCAGATCGCGCAAATGTAATCGCGAACAAGTATCGAATAGTGCTGCTACTACGTTATGCTTTAAGCCAAGCTCTTGGGACGTACCCACAGAGCGTCTACAAAGAGAGGTGGCCCGCACCGACATGACCGGAATGAAGGTCTGGATTGATCAGGACTTATGCACCGGCGACGGCTTGTGCGAAGAGATCGCACCGGATGTCTTCACCCTTCTTGACGACGGACTCGCCTACGTAGTGGAGGACGGCAAGGTGTTTTCAGATCCCGGTGGACCGACCGGGCTCGCTGCGATCCCAGATGGTCAATTAGAAGCGGTGATTGAGTCAGCCGAAGAATGCCCTGGGGAATGCATCTTCATCGAACCGGGATGAGCCTCGGGTTCATCAACTTGTGAACCGTTGTGAACTTCAGCGGGCTTCGTCGCAGGAAGGTGGCGCTACCGGCTCGCTGAGATCACTGGAATCAAGCAGTTTCTGCACTGCTTTGGCTCTGGTGGCGTAGGCCACTCCCCCGCCACCTCGGCGCGAAGCACCCCAGGCAACACCGACAACAGCGATCCGCTCGCCGTCTAACTCGTCAGCGACAGTTCGCGCGCCAACAGCCAGTGCAGCACCAGAGTCACCTACCTCGGTGTCGGCGGCTAGCAGCCATGAAGGTCGCTGTATCTGATCTCCGCCTCCTACCGGCTCTGTCAGCACCGTAACTGGACGATCAATGCGAAACGGTGTGGGATCGGGTTCGCTTTCCCCCTCCCAGGCCAGCACCGCACCTACCGTGCCGTCAGGCACGGCCTCGCTCAACGTCAGCGGCTTGAGTGAAGCGCCGGGAACTCGTAACACCGACAAGTCGTTCACCAAGTCCAAAGCCACTAGCTGCGCTGGCAAAATCCGACCGTCGATGAGTTCCACGCTGGGTTCGCTCATGCCGGTCATTAGATGAGCGATGCTTACCACCAGATCACTTTCGGCCACAGCAAAGCCGCTGGCTTCACGCACAATGCCTCGGCACGCTGCACCCGACACACGCACCGAGGACGCCAAAGCGTCGGCCAACTCCTCATCTGAGAGGCTGTGATTATCGGGCACAGGACCTGGATCGGGAGTGTCACCCAAAGGCGAGCGTGTCACCGTTGTCGGGGCCGCGGTGCTAACCGGATCGGCTTCAGCAACGGAGTTTGCGGAGTTAGCGGATGTATCAACAGCGCCTGAATTAGCGCCTGAATTATTGTCATCCAGCAGACGCAGCAGCAGGAACCCCACAACCGCAATTGCGGCACCCGCAGCCAGCCAGGTCACACCTGAGCGGACCTGCTGCCAGTTCACGGCACACAAAGCCGGCTAGTCGTCAAAAATCCGGTATGCGCCACCATGCGATGATCGGGGCGCACCGCCTCGCCTGCTACATGCCAGCCACGCATCAGCACTTCAACGGTGGAATGCAACTCGAAAGGCGAAGCTTCAAGCGCTTCACGCAAGCGCTTCACCTGCATGATGCTGGGCGTGTAGGACAGAAATATTCCACCACTGCGAAGCGCTTTTGCGCTATGGGTCACAACTCGCCACGGCTCCGGCAGATCCAAAACCACCCGATCAAGATCAGACTCATCAATGCCCTCATAGACATCACGCAGTTCGGTGTGGTAACGCTGCAAAACTTCAGGGCTACAGAACCGCGCAACGTTGGCTCTCGCCACCGCCAGAAAATCCTCGCGGTACTCATAACCGGTCACCACAGAACCTGCGCGCAGCAGCGCCATCGACAAAGCCCCTGAACCAACCCCGGCCTCCAGCACCCTGGCACCGGGATAAATGTCGGCCCAGGTTAAGATCGCTGCGCTGTCTTTGGGGTAGATGACCTGGGCACCTCTAGGCATCTTTAGGACTGCGTCTGCCTGAGTTGGGCGCAACACCAAAAAGTTGGTGCCACGCCCTGAGCGCAGTCTGGTGCCTTCGGGCTCGCCGATTATCTCATCATGAGAGATCACCCCGGCATGAGTATGGAACTCACCGCCTTCGGTGAGATCAATCAGGTAGCGGCGACTTTTGCGATCTATTAGCAGCACCGGCTCACCGGCGCGCAGCACGCCAGAAGTCATCGATCCACGTTGTGAATCGAAATCCCTTCGCCTGGAGCAATCCGCTCAGACAGCAGCGTCACGGGCTTGTCTGGCTTCATTACCCGGCGCGCCAACTTCACTGCACCGCTCGCCACGAACACGGCAAACCACACCCTAGAGCTACCCATCAGCCCACGGCGCTTGGCCTGGCGAAAGATCCACGATCCCAGCGAAGGCACCGACGGCAGCGGCACCGGCTTAGAACCGCCTGACTTCCACCACGGTGCGCCGACGCCGAGCAGACCGCCGTCCAAAGACGTAGGCCAATCCGATCAGCACGGTCGCAGCAGCAGACGCAGCGTAGGTGACCCGCACCAGCAAAGATGGTGTCTCACGATCAATGTCTGATTGCAGGTCGCGGAAAGCGTTTTCAAGCGTGTCACGACTGATTTTCTCATCGTCGCCTGTATCACTGCTGAAAGTAGTGGGGTTCATGCCTTGATCACCCGAGCCCTCGTTTGGTTGTCTGACGCAGCAACAACGCGATCACACCTGCTAGGGCTATCACCGTCAACAGATACGGAATCCACGACAGGTTGCCAGCAAAAGCACTGCCGGTCTCGGTTTGCAGCGCTCGCAGCATCGACAGCATCAACAGCACCAAACCCACTATCAGCACCAGACTCCCGGCCAGACCCATGCCTAGCCAACGCAGCGATCCTTGCAGCGGCCCTAATAGTTCTTGGCGCGCGTAGCGCTTAAGGAGATCAAAGACTTCGCCTACGCCCAGCTTGCGTGCCAATGGATCCTCCCAGCAGTAAAGGCGATGCGTCTTGTCCGCGTCTTATTCAGCGCGGCGTAATCCAGCTTCGCGAATGCTTTGACGAATGTTAGCCAAGACCTAGCTCAATTCGGGCTCGCAGCAACTCCACAGAGTCGGTCAGCACATCGCAGGCAACCTCAAGACGCCGGATTGCTTGAGGGGTTCGAAGCACCTTATAGCGATCCAACGGACCAACCGGAGCTAGCGCTGCCGCACGGTATGAGGCCATCGACAAATCGTCGCCGAGGTCAACCTCCACATCTTCAAGCAATTCCGCAGGAGGTGAGAAACCCAGTTCAAGACTGATCGCCAGGCTTCGTGCCTGTCGCACCAGGCTGGTGAGTTTGCTCTGCATCTCTTCGGTTAGGCGGTGCGATTCTTCATCAACAGCATCGCCATCAACGGCATCGCTGTCGGGTTGATCAGGCCAGTGCTCGGTGATAGCACGCGGGTAGGGGTCATCAGGAAGCCATCGCAGCACCCTGATGCGTCGCACTCCAACCGCCATGAGCAGCATCCGAGCATCAGGCAAAGTCTGCACTTTCACCACTTGCGCCATGGTGCCCACTTCGCTTCGCACTTCGCCGCCACCGGTCTCGCGTCCACGTTCGATCAAGACCACGCCCATTTCGCGATCACCGGCGAGCACTGTGTCGATCATGGCTACATAGCGCGGCTCAAAGATGTGAAGCGGCAACGGCTCTGAAGGCAACAACACCGCCGACAAGGGGAACATAGGCGTGACAGAAGCGTTTTCGTCAACTGGGTCGCGGTTCGTTGAGGTGGCTTTCACTGGCTGTCGCCTTCAGCTTCACGGTCTGCATCTGGCTCTGCACCATCTGGCTCTGCACTGTTGTCGGCTGCCGAGGCGAGTGCTGGCAGGGGATGTAGTGCAGTGTCGGCCGAAGACGGCCCATAGGGGTGACCTTCAGCTACCGCTATCAGACCTCTCTGCAAGACGTTGCAGACACCCAAGTCGAAGATCAGATCTTGACGGTTAGAGATCAACGCGAAGGTCAACACATCGCCGTTGCGAGCAACGGTCACCCCTGCAAGCGCCGACACGTCATTGAGGGTTCCAGTCTTAGCCCAGACCCGCAAGTTGTCGCTGTCGAGATCGCCTAAGTCACCGACACTCTCGTCTGCTTCGCTTTCGCTCACGCCCGCAGCAGTAGGTGGGAGCACTGACGCATCAGAAATGCCCGCGGCTTCACAGTTGCTCAAGGTTCCACTCTCACCCACTACCGCCAAGCCCTGCACCAGCGGTGAGTCAGGTCCAGCAGCGAGCAGCAGTTGAGCCACTAGGTCACAGCTAAGCCGGTTATGCGTCGACAATCCAGAGCCATCACTGATGACTATCCCAGGAGTCGAGGCGTTCAGCCTTCGCTGGAGAAGTTCCGTCACATCGCTGACAGCACCGCTACGCGCCGACCCTGAGAAGCGCCTGCCGATGTCTTTGAGCAGCATCTCCGCAGTGGTGTTGTCGGAGTAGCGCAGCATTCGGGTGACTATCTCAGACAACGTCGGTGACTCAACAACACCCAGCGAGTAGAGTTCGTCGCGCGCTGGTGCGGCGGCTTTGCTAGCAGGAGCTGTGACAACCACGTTGCGACCAGATAGCAAAGCGTCAAAGACTTCTGCTGTATGCAAAGCGGGATCATCAGCACGCTGATTCTGACGGCGGCTCACAGAGTCTGTAGAGGCAGGGAATGACACGTATCCGTCGTTCAGCAGCAGCGCCGACAGCGGGCCGACCTGATTGCTGTTCACATACGACTGCTTCCAGATCGGCTCGCCGCTGGGTTGCACGATCTGGTTTGCGTAGTTGCGTTCCGCCTCTGGGAAGCGGGTCTCATCAGCTAAGACGGCACCATCAACTCTGGTAATGCCCAGGTTTCGCAGCCGCGCCACTGCTTGATCAGCCAACAACGTGAAATCGGTGTGAGCCCGGTCGTCGCTAAAGCGCAAAATGTAGGAAGGTGTCGAAAGAACTGGGTCACCGCGCCCAACCAAGAAAATATTGCCAGGGAGTATCCCGCCTTGAGCTGCGTTCAGATCATCAAAACGCACGAAAGCTTCGGTAGTGAATACTGCGTCAGGCCCTGCGATTTCGAGAATCACCATCGCGGTAACGATCTTCATCAGCGAAGCCGGTATCAACGGCTGTTCCGCCTGTCGACGCAGCACTGGTTCGCCGTTGCGGTACATGGCAATGCAAGTTTGCGGCGGGGCTGCGGGCATATCCGCCACAGCCCTGATCTGCTCAAAGAGTCGAGCCTCTGTAACCGGATCCGACAACCATCCCGGCGTGCGACGCACACTCAACAGCGGTGTGCTCAACACCTTGTCGGGCGCTGCTGACTCGGCTATCCAGCCTGGGGCTGAGTCGGAGTCGATCCGCAGCGCCTGAATGTATGAACTGAGCGCAGCGGTAGCCAGCGCAACCAGCAACACAAGCACCAGAACTCGTCGCATCAACGTCATGGTAGGCCGCTGTGTCACCTAGTCCGGCTGAACATTGGAGTCTGGCTGCTATCACGATGTAGCAGGTGCGTGAAGATTCGGCCTCAGATTGGCACTCGGGTATTGCAAGTTTGTGGATCAGTTCACCTCAACAAGACCACACTCTCAGCTAGCGTCAGAAAGCAATAGCTTCGGGCAGCAATATTGCACTGTCTCTACAATCGACCACCACAGCACCATTAGGAGCACACACATGGACATCGTGGCCGCCTTGTTCACCGACGAAATCCAGCTGCGTCAAGTGCCGGGACCAGCTACTCGCATCGATTTGACCGGTGTGCAGTTCTCAGCCGCTGCGCCCAGCGAAGTGCCGCTGGTCTGGGCACCTCACCTAGTAGTGATCGTGCGTTGCGCGCCCGATGAATCCGGCATCGGCGCCCTCGAGGTGACTTACTGGCGCGACGACGAGCAGATTGCCCGCAACGTGCAGCCGCTGCAGGTCGAGCCGGGCAAGTTCAACTACCGGCTTGTGCGCGCCGAGTTGGAGTTCAACGACTACGGCACCATTGAGGCTCGAGCCCGCATCGACGCCGGAGCGGTGACCGTAGTGCCCTATACCCTGCTGGCACCTGTCGCATCCGAGGCTCAAAATGCCTGACGACATAACTAAGGCTGTGGTTGTTACCGCACTGACCAAGACCGTGACCAATGAGACTGCGATGGCCAACAACGATGCCTGAGACCGCGATTGAACGCCTCGGTGTCAACGTCATCAAAGCGTTGGCTATGGATGCCCCGCACGCAGCTCGTTCAGGGCATCAGGGCACCGCAATGGCTCTAGCTCTTCTGGCGCATGTGCTTTGGACCCGAGTCATGCGCTACGACGCTGAACGTCCCGACTGGCCCGACCGTGACCGCTTCGTGCTGTCGGCGGGTCACGCCTCAATCTTGCAATACGCCATGCTGTATCTGACCGGCCACGGCTTAACACTCAACGATCTCAAGAACTTCCGTCAGTGGGGTTCGCCTACTCCTGGGCACCCCGAAGTGGGCTGCACTCCCGGCGTTGAGGTCACCACTGGCCCGCTCGGTCAAGGCCTCGCCAACGCTGTCGGCATGGCTATCGCTGAAGCTCAGATGCGTAGCCGTTTCGGTGCCGAGATCTGCGATCACCGGGTGTTTGTGATCGCTGGAGACGGCGATCTTTCTGAAGGGATCAGCCATGAGGCGGCATCGGTGGCTGGTCACTTGGGTTTGGGGCGTCTAGTGGTGGTGTATGACGACAACCGCATCACTATTGACGGCCCTACCAGCCTCGCCCTGTCTGACAATGCTGCAAAGCGGTTTGAGGCCTACGGCTGGCATGTCAACGAACTAGGTGACGTTGCTGAAGACTTTGACGCGCTGGAATCGGCTCTACATGATGCTGCTGCTGTAGCCGATAAGCCGTCGCTTCTGATCCTGCGCTCAGTTATCGCAGGCGATGCCCCTCAGTCGGCGAACACATCGGCAGCTCACGGTTACGCCCTCTTTGATGAAGAGATCGCTGCCACCAAAAAGCGGCTGGGTCTGCCCGAGCACGAGTCCTTCGCTGTGCCTGGTGAAGTGCTTGACTTCTACCGCCGAGCTGGGGTTGCCTCACAAAGCCTGCGTGTCGGCTGGGAGAACCGTGCCGCTGCCTACGCCGGAGACCGAAAGGTGTTGGAAGCATGTCTGGGAGGCGGTGGCTTGCCCGGCTGGGAGAACGCACTGCCGTCGTGGCAACCAGGCGAGACTTTGGCGACTCGCCAAGCCTCCAACGCCGTTTTGCAGGCTCTTGCACCACTAGTGCCGGGTCTCACCGGCGGAGGTGCCGACCTCACAGGCAACACCGGCACAACCATCAAAGACAGTGGTGTGTTCACCTCTGAACAACCCGACGGCCGTCAGATCTATTTCGGTGTGCGCGAGCACGCTATGGGTGCTATCGCCAACGGTATGGCTCTTCACGGCGGCGCTATTCCTGTGGTCGGAACGTTTTTGGTGTTCGCCGACTACATGCGCCCAGCGGTGCGCTTAGCAGCACTAAGCGATGCAAAGGTGATCTTCGTGTGGAGCCATGATTCTGTGGGCGTGGGCGAGGACGGCCCGACTCATCAGCCGGTAGAGCATCTGGCTTCGCTTCGGGCTATACCGGGCTTGCGGGTTATTCGGCCTGCTGATGCCAACGAAACGGTCGGTGCCTGGCAGGTGGCGCTGCATTCTGCGGGACCGACGGCGTTGATCTTAAGTCGCCAAGGTTTGCCGGTGCTTCAAGGCACCAGCGCTGAGGCGGTCGCTGGTGGGGGTTATGTGCTGCACGAACCCGACAACCCGCATTTGACTCTGGTGGCGACAGGCAGCGAGGTTTCGCTCTGCTGCGAAGCTGCTGAGATTCTCGCTAGCGAGAGTGTGGCGGCGCGGGTGGTGTCGCTGCCGTCATGGGAACTGTTCGCACGACAGCCCCAAAGTGAGCAGGACCGGATTCTGAGACCAGACCTGCCTTCGTTGGCGGTTGAGGCGGGTGTCACTTTGGGCTGGCATCGCTGGTGCAGCGACGCCTTAGGCATCGACCGCTTTGGTGCTTCAGCTCCTGGCGCAACAGTGATGGAGAAACTAGGCATCTCTGCTGCCAACGTCGCCGCAAAGGCTCAAAGCCTGTTGCAGCACTGAGTTGTAGCAAGCTAAACGACTGCAATATGCCGACAACAAAACAAACAAAACGAAAGCGCTCTTTCATATGACTGAAGAATCACGCCTGCATGATCTTTACCGACGCTGCGGTCAGAGCCCCTGGCTTGACAACATCCGCAGAGGCTGGACAACCGACGGCGAACTGCAACGCTGGGTGGATCGAGGCGTCCGAGGTTTGACCTCTAACCCGTCGATCTTTCAGAAGTCCATATCTTCATCACCCGACTACGACAACGAGTTCCGTCAATGCATCAGCGATGGTCTTGATGTTGAAGCCGCCTACTGGCAGTTGGTTAGTTCCGATATTTCGGCTGCTGCCCAAATACTGCGGCAAATATATGACGACTCCGACGGCCTCGACGGCTACGTGTCGGTGGAGGTTTCCCCAGAGTTAGCCCGCGACTGCGAAGCCACCGCTCAAGCCGCTAGAGCGCTCCATCAGCGGCTGGCGTTGCCAAACCTGTATGTGAAGATCCCAGCGACTACTGAAGGTTTAGCGCCGATCACAGCAATGATCGCAGAGGGCATCAGCATCAACGTCACCTTAATATTCAGCGTCGAGCGCTACTTAGAGGTTGCCGACGCATACATGACGGGACTTGAACAGCACCCAGGAGACCTGTCGCAAGTTTCGAGCGTGGCATCGTTTTTTGTGTCACGCATGGATACCGAAGTTGATGCGCTCCTCTCCGAAATCGCCACCCCCAAGGCGCTGCAGTTGCGCGGTCGAGCCGCTATCGCCAACGCCAAAGTCGCTTACGAGCATTTCTGCCGTCTGCTCAAGGAGCCTCGCTGGCAGGCGTTGGCCGCCAGAGGTGCCCGTCCTCAGCGGTTGCTGTGGGCCAGCACTTCTACTAAGAACCCCAGCTACCCCGACACCCTCTATGTTGACGAACTGATTGGTGCCGACACCGTCAACACGCTGCCCGACTCGACTCTGGAAGCTTTCGAGGATCACGGCACAGTCACTGACACTCTTGCTGTAGATAGCGACGAAGCTGCAGCAACCTTGCGACGCATAACCGAGGTAGGTGTGGACCTGAGAGATGTCACCGACCGTCTTGAGGATGAAGGCGTGGCCGCTTTCTCCAAGAGCTTCGACGAGTTGCTGGGTGTGCTTGACGTGAAAGCCGCCGAACTCCAAGCTGGCAGCACCCACTAGCTGAGCAGCCCGCAGCAACCGCCGTGGTGTGCCGTACCTGTGGCTGGGCTCATACCCTAAGTTGGCAATGGCATGTCAAGCTGAAGTAGATGCGAAGCCTTCTCCACGGATCGTCGAGCGCGGGCCAAGCGTTTCTCGGTTTCGGAAGCTTTCTTCTCTCCGGCTTCAAGAGCGCCTCGCAGGCTTTGATATTGCAGATCAGCCAACTCTTCGGCGATGCCAGAAAGTTGCTCCGATAGTGCCGAGCACCGCGGAATCAACTCCGAAATATATTGAAGATTATCAGACATGCGTGACAGTATAGCCGCTGGCGCTGACTTTGTCGTGACTGCTACCGAGATTGCTGCAAAGACCGGAAACTAGTAATGCAGCCGCTGACCTTGACACTAAGACAGGCACGAAACCCGCGCTTGTTAGCCGCTTCGGCGGCTACCGGCGTGCTAGTGGCAGTGCTGGTCGCCGCTTTTGAGACTTTGGCGCTGCATTTCTTGTTGGAACGAGTCCTTGAGCAGAATCTGGTGCTGCTGGCGCTCGCTCCAGTGGCAGGCATCGCCTTGTCGAAGCTGGTGCTGCGCCTAGTTGGTGGCGGCACCACGGGATCAACCTCCGACGAATACGTCCGCGCCTTCCACGAACGTCAGCCTTCGATTCCTTTTAGGTTCCTGCCCGCCAAACTGCTCGCTGGCATCGCCACCATCGGCTCGGGTGGCGCAGTCGGCCTTGAAGGCCCCTCGATCTATGCGGGCTCCTCGGTGGGTTTGTTTGTGCATGAGCGTCTAGGGCGTTTCTTTCGGCGTGATGAAGCCCGGCTGCTGCTTACCGCTGGTGCCGCAGCCGGTGTCGCTGCGGTGTTCAAAGCACCCGCTACGGGAGTGATATTCGCCATAGAAGCGCCCTACAGAGATGATGTCACTCCCCAAGCTTTGCTTCCTTCGCTGATCGCTTCAGCCGCCAGCTATGTGACTTTCGTGTTCTTGGTCGGCAGCACGCCGGTGGTGCCTTTCCTTGGTGAAGGCCCTGAATCCGCTAGCGGTGCCGCAGCCATCCTTGATGTGCAGATCGGTGACCTTCTGGGGGCTCTGGTGTTGGGGGTAGCGGCCGGTCTGGGCGGTCGCGGTTTTGCCAAGTTGGTGCGACGAACCAAACAAGCCGCTCACACGATCACCTGGTACAAGCGGGCCGCGGTCGCTGCTGTGGCACTAGCAGCCTTGACGCTGCTATCGGACATGGCTTTCGGTGAGGTGCTCAGCCTCGGACCTGGCACCAGAGCAATGGAATGGGTAGTGCAGCAGGACGCTCTGGAACTGATCGCGCTGCTGTTCGGGATCAGGGTTGCAGCAACTTTGGCAACCCTTCTGGGCGACGGTGTGGGCGGAGTGTTCATCCCGCTCGCCACGCTGGGGGTGATCGTCGGACAGTTCGTGGGCGTGGCACTCGATACCACATACACCGGCCTTTACGCCACGCTGGGTTTGGCGGCCTTTCTGGGTGCCGGTTACCGAGCCCCTATCGCAGCGGTGATGTTCGTAGCCGAATCCACCGGTGCGGCGGCGTTCGTAGTGCCTGCTCTGGTGGCTGCTGCGGTCAGCCAAGTGGTGGCAGGCCCGGCATCGGTGGCTGAGTATCAACTGTCCAAGCGTCTCGGCCATCTGGAGCAGCGTTTCACTTTGCCGTTGAGTTCGATCCTCACCACCGATGTGCTTACCGTGCCTCCCGATGCCACAGTGTCGGATTTTGTTTACATGCATGTGCTGGGTAGACGTCAACGAGTGGTACCAGTGGTGGAGGGCAGCACCTATCTGGGCATGGCTCAACTTTCGGAGCTGTCCTCAGTGGAGCGCGACCAGTGGGAGACCACCACTGTGGGATCAATGATGACCACAGGACTGCCAGCCGGTTCGCCTTCGTGGACTGTGCGTGACGCGGTAGTGGCGATGGAAGCCGCCGACGTGGAGGTGCTAGCAGTGACAGACAGCACCGGCAGCTTTATCGGCGTGGTAACCGAAGACGATGTGGTTCGCCTCGGTGAGATACTTGAAGAGACCGAAGGCCAGAGCTAAGCCAGACGCTAAAAAACTTCAGTGTTCATCAATTAAGCGCTGAAAACAAGACGTTCAGTCTTCGTCGGATGTGACCCCAGCTTCGGCGCGCTCGGACTCAGCGAACTCTTCGGCCCAAGAGGCGTGCTCGGGCTTCACATAGTCGTCAGGTTCTTTGAAGGATTCGATTAGGCCCTCAAGGTCGTCCACCTGCGAGCGCTTGAACTTGCGGGCTTCCTCATACCTGCGGTGTCGCCCTTTTTTCACGGCTCAACTCCCGGTTCATCGGATTCGCAGAGCCCCAATGTAGCGCCTGATGCCGCCAAGACCACCCTGCACAGTCAAACCGCACAGTCAAACTGCGTAGCTACTCTAAGCAGCGACACTAGTGGCAGGGCATGTCAGTCGACCGGCCTGCAACTGCGCTGTTCAAGCACGATCTTGCCGTTTTCGAAAGCCAGAGCCGCTTCGCCTGCGACCAGCTTACGCAGCGGCTCGCCGATCATCTCCGCGCGCCAGCCGTGTGCTAGTCGTGCGTCAGCGTCGCTACGGATCAGCGCCTCAATGTCGGCTCGTGTGGCCAGCAACGACGGTTCGATCTTTTGATCCCGAGCGAGTTGGCTGACCCACGCTGTCACCAGACCCACCGCCGGTCGCAGACGATCCACTGCTTCGGAGCGCGCCTCACGCTTGGGTGGCGGCCGCCAGGTCGACTCCAACCCTTCAGCAACCGCTGCAAGTATGGCTTTACCAAGCCGACCACGAGCTATGCCCTCACCAACACCACGCGCCTCAGCCAGCTGCTTGATTGTTTGAGGCGCAGTCTGCGCGATTGACACTAACGCCACATCCGACAGCACATGACGCACCGGATGATTGATCTCCGCAGCACGCAGCTCACGCCATTTTGCTAGCTCGCGCACTACGGGCAGGTCACGTCGGCGTAGATGTTTCGCTTCTTTGAGCCGCATCCATGCGTCCTCGGGCTTTAGCCGCTCCTGATTGCGTTGCAACAGCAGCTCGAACTCCGTTTCGGCCCATTGACTGCGGCCCAAACTGTCTAGGCGGTTTGAGAGTCTTTCGTGGATTTCTAGTAAATGCATCACATCGCCTGCTGCGTAAGCAAGCTGCGATGCTTTAAGCGGGCGAACCAGCCAATCAGTGAGCCGGGCACCTTTGGGCGGTTTCCAGCCGATCTCGCTTTCGTAGAGCGCCGACAGTGCAGGGGTGCCGAGCCCAAGGAAACCAGCCGCAATCTGTGTATCAAAAATATGCTGCGGCCCGATGCCACAGTTGTCTTCAAGCACTTCCAGATCCTGTAAAGCAGCGTGAGCCACCATCAATCCACCTGCTTCAAAAACCTCGGCCAGCGCTTTTATGTCCACCGCCAGCGGATCAACCAACACCAGATCTTTAGGCCAGGCGATCTGTATCAGCGCGACCTGCGGTTTGTAGGTGCGCTCACGATGAAATTCGGTGTCAAGGGCATAGCGAGGCTCAGCAGCCAGCGACTTGATCACGTCTTTGAGCGCTGTGTCAGAGTCGACGTAGCGATAAGGCTTAGGCTGCGCCATACCTGCTTGGGGTGAGCTGCGTCTTGGCCGCCGCGAAGGTGGCTGCTGGCCTGATCCTGGGAGCTGTTTCATGAGTCTTGGATGGCTGCGCCTAAGGGCAAATCGCCGGGCCGGTCTGCGTCACCAAACCAGGACGATCCTGGCACTTCGACCGTCGTGGTTCGCAGCCTCCGTGACGCTTCACGCGGTGCTCGCATGCCTGCGGAAAACATCTGCGACAAAGCGTTGAGGCAACTGCTGCGCCAAAGCGCGTGCATCCACTGGGGTATACCGTCACCTAACGGCACGATCACCTGAGCCTCACGCATTTCGGGTTCGTCGCAGTCTGCCGCTGCTTGCAGCAAGAGCTTGATCGAAGCCGAGTCGGGTGACAATAAGTCGCAGGGTAGAGTCACAATCCCGCCGAGGCGCGAACCTTCGGCTCTGGGAGCTGACCTGCTTGCTGTGGGGCTGATCTTTGCTGCGGGGCTGATCTCCTGCGTTTTTTGCGCCTGCGGTGTTTGAAACCCGTTAAGGTTTCTCAAAGCGGTAAGCACCGCTCCTAGCGGCCCTTCACCGGGATGATCGTCGGCCAGTGTCGTCAACCCCATCGCCTTGAAGCGCGGGGTGTCGCCTCCCACCACTACCGTGGTTTGAGCCCCTGCGTTTTGCAGCGCTCGCACTGCTCGCAACACCATCGGCTCACCATGCACAGCAATAAAGGCTTTGTCGGTGCCCATCCGCGAACTCTCTCCGCCAGCCAGCACCGCACCCATGCAGCCGTAGCTGCCAGGGTCATTCACCGGCTAGTTCAGACGGCGGCCACTCGGGATCAAGTTGCAGCAGAAACACCGCGCAGCGTTGCGCTTCGTCGTCTTCGCCGATGGCGATTGCTAGACGTTGCAAGCCGCTAAGTGAGCGCAAAAACCCGCGGTTTGTTTGATGCTGCCAGCGGACATACCCCGACCCGCGCCAGCCGCCAGCTCGTAAGCGATCCAAGCCGCGGTGATATCCGGCCCTGAACGCAGCGTAGGCAAGTGCTGGTGTGGCTTCGCTCGCTTCAAGGCTCTCGCCAAGTGACGCCCACGCTTCTAGGCACTTGGGCCAGCGAATGCAGACAGACCCGAAAGCAGTCACTAGGTCGCTGCTTGCAGCGGCTTCGGTCAGCGCGGCGAGCACTTCCTCGGGTTCAGGTATCAGCACCGTCTCGGGCGGTCCATGCGAAAGCAAAGAAATAGGATCATTCATCAACTAGCAGCCTAGTTGTCAGTTTCTAGTTGTAAGTTCGCATGGGCCTGCCAGCGCGTGAGTTAGGTGTTGCGCCTATGGCTGTGTCGAACGCCTCAAGAGGTACCCATTTTTGTGTTGATCCTGTCAGCGGTGATGTCAGGGGTTGATGCCAGCACACGATGAGGCAACGGCGGGCACTGTTAGGGCGAGTACTGTTGAAGGGTGCCTCCTAACCGATACAGCTAGTCGGCGATTACCTAGTGCTAAGCGATTGGATTGACGGTGTGCAACTGCCGAACATTGTCATCGTTGCGGGTGCTGTGGCGCTGGTGCTCGGAATTCTGTTGATCCGCATAGTGAGGCGGCTTGTGGTGCGATTGCTGCTGATAGTGGTGATCGCAGCTTCGGCTGTGGCACTACTTTGGCAGGGCAGCAACCTATGGGACACGCTCTAGACGCAGCACGTTGGCGCTGCGCGAGCGGTTGTCAGCACCAGCCAGCACCGCCACGATCTCACCAGAGCGCACATAGTCGCGTTCTCGTGCCACAGCCACAGCTTGGCGGACCATCTCATCGTTAGAGCCGCGATCTTTCACCAGCACAGGCGTGGTACCCCAACTCAGCGTCAGCTGCTGGGCGGTGCGTTCATTGTGCGACATTCCGATAATGCGAGCCTGGGGCCTGAAGCGAGCCATTGACCGCACCGTGAATCCGGTACCCGAAATAGCCAAAATAGTGGAGATGCCTAGTTCGCCAGCGGCTCTCCACGCTGCCATGGTCATAGCATCGGTGATCGCCGTGGCGTCGTGGCTTGAGTCTGTCATGCGTAGCTCTGCGAGACGCTCCGCCCAACTCTCATAATCGAACTCTTCGTCGGCTCTCTGAGCGATCCGGTTCATGGTGCGCACCACGTTGGCCGGATCAGCACCCACTGCGGTTTCACCTGAGAGCATCAACGCAGAAGAACCATCGAACACGGCGTTGGCCACGTCGGACGCTTCGGCTCGGGTGGGTGACGGGCGCGACACCATCGACTCCAACATCTGCGTAGCGGTAATCACCGGGCACCCACGAGCGATGCACTGCTGGATGATCTGCTTTTGCAGATGCGGCAGTTCTTCGATGCTGCATTCGCTGCCTAAGTCGCCGCGAGCTACCATCACCGACCCGGCAGCATCAATAATCCCCGTCAAGTTCTGAACGGCTGCACGAGTCTCAATCTTGGCGCAAAGCAGCGGACCGCGGGGATGAGGTTCAGTGCCGACACGGCGAATGTCGTGCGCCGAACGCACAAACGAGATCGCCACCATGTCCACCCCTAGTTCGGTGAACGCATCCAGTGCCACGAAATCGGCTGGGGTAGGTGTCGAAATCCGCAGGCGGTCAGCAGGAATATGCACACCGGGACAACCTGACAGCAAGCCGCCATGCACGACACGCACCTTTAGACGATCACCGCCTTTGTCGACCACGTTGAGCATCACCCGACCGTCGCCCATGTCTAGTGTGTCGCCCACCAGCACATCCTCAAGCAAACCTTCGTAGTCGACTTCGATGACGTTTTCGTTGGAACTGCTCGATCCGACCACCATCTCCACGGTGGTGTCGGCATGGAACGCAACGGACGTGTCGCCGAAACTGGCGGCACGGACTTTAGGTCCAGGCAGGTCAACTAGGATTCCTACGGGCCGACCCACTTCGGCTGAGACTTTGCGGAGCCGCTGATAACGCTCAATCGCCTCATCAAGAGTGCCGTGCGCCAAGCCGATACGAGCCACATCCATGCCCGCAGCCATCATGTCAGCCAGCGTGGACTCGCTTTCGCTGGCTGGTCCTATTGTGGCGACAATCTTGGTGCGACGTTGCATGGCTTCAGGCTACAAGCATCACCGTGCCGACCTGTGGATAAGTTCCTGGTTGATGTCTGTGCATCCGTATCTTGATGTGGAGGGGCCTATCGCCTTCGCACATCGTGGTGGTGCTGAAGAGTTCCCTGAGAACACGTTGCGGGCTTTTCGCCATAGCGTGAACATCGGTTTCACTCATGTGGAAACCGACGTTCACGCCACAGCCGACGGAGTTGCGGTGGCCTTCCATGATGCCACTCTCGACCGAGTCACCGACGGGCGCGGTGCCATCAGCAGCCTTGACTGGCAACAAGTGCGCCAGGCTCGGGTGGCTGGCACCGATCCGATCATGCGCCTAGACGAACTGCTAGAGGAACTGCCTCACACCAGGATCAACATTGACCCCAAAAGCGATGCCGCCATCGCACCGTTGGCGGAGGTAATCAGAAGGACCGCTGCGGTTGAAAGGGTCTGCGTGTGCTCGTTCTCGGACTATCGCACCCGGCAAGTGCGCAACCGCATTGAGGGCTGGCTCTGTACCGGTGCTGGACCCCGCGGAATCGTGCGTCTGCTCGCGGCTAGTGCCCCTACGCGCCTGCCGTGGCCGAGGGCTTTCGACTTCCAGGCCGCTCAAGTGCCGACAAAACTCCGAGGCGTGCCGGTGATCCGGCCCGCTTTCCTAGCTGCGGCGAAGCGTCACGGTGTAGCGGTGCATGTATGGACCATCGACACCGCTGCTGAAATGCATCGCCTGCTTGATATGGGTGTCGACGGCATTATGACCGACCGGCCTTCGGTGCTGCGCAACGTGATGATCCAGCGCGGCCACTGGAAGCCTTACCCCTCCTCGAAACAAGACCGTAGACCTTTAGAGCAGCTAAGTCCGACGCTTGGGTAGCGGATGGCTGTGGTTTAGCTGTGCATAAACCAGTGGCAGGGCTTGATAACCAGCAACTCAACTGGGGATGAGCTACAGATTTTGGGGATTTCTTGGCAATGCTGGTGGATTTCTATGGGGATTTCGCTTTTTCGGGTTGACACAGCAACAGCAAAGCTCCATGATGTGCATCGTCCGAAGTGAGCAGTCGCAGAGGTGCCCCAACCGGAATCTAGGGCTTAGGCCCGAGGTCCCGGCTAGGAACTTCATCGGCGGTCCACAGAGGACAAAACCCATCGGCAAGAGTTACCTCCACCGGTCATCTTGAGCCGCTGGGAACCTGCCTCAACAGTGTTGCTGAATCTCTTGAGATGATGCGACCGAAGCAGGTCAGTCGGAGCCCCGAGAAGTTGAGCGGCGAAAGTCGTGAGGCTACTCGGGGCTCCTTCGCGCCAAGGCATAAAAGCGTAAAAGTTCAAGAGCATGCAAGGGTCAAGAAACACTGCACTGAGAGCAGTGAAGACGGTCTAGAAGTAGATGATCTCTGAGGCTCGCTCAGCTACTTCGTCAAGGTCGCCGGTCCAAGCCCGACTCGACAGATACTTCCAGCCGCCATCACACACTATGAACACCACAGTTCCTGAAGTGATCCGCTCAGCCACACGCAACGCCCCCGCCAAAGTAGCCCCCGACGAAATGCCCGCAAAAATCCCTGCGTCAGCCAGTTTCCGGGTGTGCTCGACCGACTCGCGTGGTCGCACGATGCGTTTGCCGTCAAGCAAGTCCACGCCGCCCCACTTTTCATAAACCGGCGGAATGAACCCGTCGTCAAGGTTGCGCAGCCCGTCAACCATCTCCCCCGCTGGCGACTCCACAGCAAAAACCTTGATGTCGGGATGTTCCTCTTTGAGATAGGTGCCCACACCCATCAAAGTGCCGCTAGTGCCCAGACCACCCACAAAATGGGTTACATCGGGAACATCTCTAAGAATCTCCGGCCCGGTGGTTTCGTAATGAACCCGAGGGTTGGCTTCGTTGCCGTATTGATAAAGGAACACCCAGTCGGGATGCTCCAGGGCCATCTGCTGTGACAGACGCACCGCTCCGTTGGATCCCTCAGCTCCAGGCGACAGGATTATCTCGGCACCGAACACTTCCAGCATGGCACGCCGCTCTGGCGAAGTGTTCTCGGGCATGACCACCGTGATCTGATAGCCACGTATACGGGCAATCATCGCCAGCGAGATTCCAGTGTTGCCCGATGAGGGCTCCAGAATCTGCTTGCCAGGACCGAGAGTTCCGTCGGCTTCGGCCTCTAACACCATGGCTTTGGCGGTGCGATCCTTGACCGATCCAGTGGGATTAGCGCTTTCAAGTTTGGCTACTACACGCACCGCTGGATTAGGGCTCAACTGTGAAACGTCCACAGTCGGCGTGTTGCCGATCAAGTCCAGAGCATCTTGCTTGACAGTCATCGCCGCACCCCGCAGTGAGTTCGGTGGCAGTTAATCGCTGACATGATCTCAGTGACTCAAAGCAGCCGATCATTGAAGCAGCTAACCACGAATGATCAGCAGCTAATCCCGAGTGATTCGCTCAAGATTATACCGTTGCGCCAAGAGGACAGCGGCAGGCACAGTCAGCGTGCATAGCAAAGCCATCGTTGCGAGAGACCAGGAATACGCCGCACCTAAGGCATCGGCCACAGCGGCATCCACCACCACATCGGAGTCTCCCAGCAGGTCACGCACGAGTTCGGTGTCGCCAGTGCGGCGATCTACAGCCCAGAAGATCACAAGCCCAGCAAGTGCAGCCCCGTAAGCAAATCCCAGCGAACGCAGAAAATGATGCGCCGAACTGATCCGACCCATTTCGCGAGGCTCGGCGCGGCCCTGCAACAGCGCCATGCTTGACGTGCTGATTGTGCCAATGCCCCAGCCGATGCAAGCGAACATCGTCAAAACCACCACCACGGGAGCTTCGACACCCACCGCAATAGTCGCAGAAATCGCTGAGGTTGAGATGATGACAGCGCCGATCAGCGAAACAGTTGACGCATGTAGGCGCTGCTGCATAGCGCCAGACACCCATGATGCTGTTGACCAGCCCAACGTCGGCCAAAGCACTGCGAAAGCCGCAAAAGCAGCAGAGGAGCCGCGCCCAGCCTTCAAATACAGTGGCAAAAACACGCCAGCGCCTGTGCCGCCAGCCATCGTCAAAGCGCCAAGCAGATGGATGTTGCGCCACTGCCCGCCAATAATATGGCTGAGGCGCACCACCGGTGCCACAGCGCGTTTAGCGTGACGCGCGTAGCCGACACATAGCAGCGCCGCTGCGACCAACAGTCCGGCGCTATACCAACTCACTGCTGATGTAGCCAAAAGTAGCGACACTGTTAGAGCGCTCAAGGTGGCTAAACCTCGCCGGTCGAGCGGGTCAGTCGCAGCCTGATGAGCCTGCGACGGCAGTCGTCGCCAACCTACTATGGCTGCTGCAACAGCCACGGGAAGATTGCAGGCGAACACGGCTCGCCAGCCGAGGGTGCTCACCAACAAAGCGGCCAGCGCCGGGCCACCGATGCTCATCACTCCCCACACCGACGAGAACATCGCGTAAGCCCAAGGGCGTACCGTGTCGTCGTAGATCAGCCCAATACAAGCGAACGCGGTGCCGATCAGGGCACCGCCTCCCAAGCCTTGCAATATCCGTGCCACTATCAGTAGTTCCATGGTGGGTGCCACTGCGCAAAGCGCGGAGCAGACCAGAAACGCCATCACCGTCACACGAAAGGCTCGCCGCGCTCCAGTGCCGTCAATGAAAGGACCCACGGCAAGCACAGCGATGGCGGCGGCCAGCAGTTCAGCAGTAACCACCCAGGGCAGCAAAGCCACCCGACCTAGATCGTCGCCGATGTCGGGGAGTGCTGCAGTCACCGAAAGGTTGTTGTATGAGGCCATGGCCACAGTGCTGATTAGCGCTGCCGACACGGCCCGGTAACGAGGCCCTAACAACACCCGAACTCCGCTGCCTGTCACCACCTGAAACTATCGGCGCTGGCACGTCGATAGAAGCCGATAGAAATAGCCGATGCCTCAACAGCGGTCGAGCCTGACAACCGCAAGCGACACGCATCGGCACGCATCAGCAACGCAGCAAACGCCTAAGCAGCGTGATGATGGCGAAGTCGTCCTTGATGTTGTGTCTGTTGATGGTGTGAACCTGAAGTTGCGGCTTTTTGGCGACGGTGAAAAAGCCGACACGGACGGCTCGGCACCTGATCTGTTGATCTGTCACGCCACTGGATTCAACGCATTGGCATATAGCCCTTTGGCGCGCTACTTCACTGAGAATTTTCGTGTGTGGGCGCTGGATTTTCGAGGGCATGGAGGCTCCAGTGAAAGCCCCGACGGCAGCTACTGCTGGCATGACATAGGTGCTGACGTGACAGCGTGCGTGGCTGCCATCAACTCATCGCAGCTTTATGGCTTCGGTCATTCCATGGGAGGCGCGGCTTTGCTGCTCGCCGAGCAAGCTGCGCCCGGCTCGTTTAGGGGCTTGTTCATGTATGAACCGATCGTGTTGCCTAAAGAAGCTGCCGCCACTCCTGAAAACAATCCTCTAGCAGCGGGGGCGCGCAACCGACGCGAAGTGTTCAACTCGCGTGCTGAGGCTTTGGCACGTTATGCGAGTCGTCGTCCTTTAGGAGTGCTGCGCAGCGATGCCCTAGCTGCTTATGTCGAAGCCGGATTTGTGGATCTGCCTGATGGCCGAGTGCGACTGGCTTGCTCGGCCGAAACCGAGGCACGCACCTTCGAATCCAGCAATACGCTCACACCTCAGGAGATAACTCAGATCAATGTTGCGGCTGTGGTTGCTGCTGGAACAGCTCGCAGCGATGCTATTGACCCTGCCGACTTCGCGCCGATGGTGGCTGAGGCTCTGCCAAAAGGTTCTCTGCTGAGCTTTGAGGGTCTAGGGCATTTCGGACCGTTGGAAGCGCCCGCTGTGGTGGCCCATCAAGCAATCCACGCATTGCTTGAAAACTCCTGAATTGCGCTGCACAACCATCACCACCCCGCCAGAGCCATCACCTACCTGAAACCTCCCCCCTCAAGCTTGATTGCTTGGCGGCGTCGGCTAGCTGTGGGTGGGCTTTATGGATGCAGCCGAACGGGTTCTTCGGTGACTTCGCTGTTGAGTATCCGAAACGACCGCAGCGACGCCTCAGCGTGACGCAGCGAAACGATCACAAAATGCAATGTACCGAAAGGATCAAAACGGGCTGCGTCAGCGATATCAGTTGGTGAGGGGTAGTTGGTGGTTTGAGTGTGTGAGTGCATCACTCCCGTGACTAGCAGTCCCGCCTCGTCGGCTCGGCGTTCCACATCAAGCATCTCTTTGCCATCAAGCATGTAGAGCTTCGGCGACTCTGCTGTGTTGCGCATGGCATAGAAGCGCTCAACACGGTCGGACCCGGCAGCCGCAGCAAACAATCCGCAGGCCTCGTTAGGAAGTTCTGCTATGGCATGAGCCACCATAGTGTTGTGCATCTCGGTGCTTATCTCCAGCACGGCTCACACCATAACGCCAAGCCTCACCCACCGGCCATGATAAGTCACAACAGTCGAGTCTGCGCTGCCAAGCGAAAAACACGCTCATCATATGACCGTCCAGTGCTTGCCTTCTCAACTTTTTCTTGTGTGAGCAGTCGATCAACGGCGGGCTTGACGTGAGCCTTCTTATAGATCGTCTCAAGGAGGGCGTCATTACAGAGTTCGGCCATCGTGTGGTCGCGCTCACCTAGCAGTTTCAGAATGCGACTCTCTAGCGGGCCGAAGTCCGGTTTCAGGATGTCGAAGGCCATCTGGTTGGGATCACGCGGATCCCGGAATCGCTGACCAGAGACACCGTCAACCTCCCACAAGCCGTCCTTGAACTTCTCAACGGCGACCGTATTGTTGGTCCCGAAAAAGAGGTGTAGGGATTGCCCGCCTTCGTCGATCATCTCGAACGTCAGCACATAGTTGAAGCTGGCTTCGTAAAGGGCTTTTCGGTACAGGTTAAAGAGAAAAGGCTTCTTTTCGGCGGTCGACAGTTGGTTGACGCTGCGCCAGTCGCTGTGCCCGAAGACAAGTTCGCCTGATTTCTCTTTACCTTCAGCGAAGCGGATGAAGAACTGGTCCTTGAATGTGACGAGCACTTCAGATGAAGGCTGTTGAGCAATACGCTGCACGATCTCGTAGTGGGTATCGGCACCCCAGCCGTCGAGATTTGCGAACACCGGCCCATTCCATCCGTCCACATCGGCGATCGCCTGCTCATAGAGATCACCGCACTTTCCGTGGTAGACCTTCACTGTCAAGCCAGCGGGCCTAGTAGTGGCCGAGAAGCGAGTTTCGAGAGCTTGCTTGAGGTGCTCGGCGCGTTTGCGGTTTTTCTCAACGAAGACGAGGCGTGTCTGAGTGCGCCAGCTTGTTACTTCATCCCGAATTGCTTGCTCCATCGCAATAGCCGGCGAACTTTCCTTAGAGTTCGTGTACTCCCCTGGACCTGCGAAACCGTCGAAGAACGTGATTCCGGTCTCACGAAACTGTTTTGACATGATGGGAAACCACGCTGAGAGATAACGGCGCAGCAGTGTGTGCTTCGCTTCCGTGTGGGGATCACGTTCCCAGAGGAGCCCTGTTGGAGCGGCCACCTATTCAGGCTGCCTTCACTTCTGGGAACTGATCCCACAATTCGCCTTCGAGTTCTCGTCCGCCAGCCTTGGGGGTTCTGCCTCCCCATTGCTTGAAGAAGAACGCCACACCCGCCGAAGCACATGCGTCGCGAAGTTCGATCACCCATTCAGTCTTCATGGGGCGGGCGTTAGCACCGGACTCTCCGCCAGCGATCAGCCACTGAACACCCTCAAGATCAACTGCACTGAGCGGACCTAGAAGAGGCTCGGCACTCACAAACCTCACCGCTGCCGGGACTTTGCGGAGGTGGTCAATGCGGAAGGTGTAGCGGCGGGACTCAACGCTCACACCCATCCACAAATTTGGTGGCCAGTCGAGTTTGTTCGCCTCGCGGCTAAGTCGTTGCGCTCGCTTAGTGAGCACTTGGTAGGTGTGCTGCGGTGTCTCGCGGATCACCTTGAAGACCTGCATGATGTACTCAAGTGGAACATCGTCGTGGAAAAGGTCGCTCATTGAGTTTACGAAGACGAGTCGAGGAGCACCCCAGCGACGAGGCACGTCAAGCGAATCGGGATGAAGCGTGAGCTTGAAACCTGGACCGCTCGTCTTCGGATCGCCATCGTTTTGGTATTTCGGTGAGCCCATCGCTTTGAGCCGCTTCGACAGCGTGAGCGCGTAGCAATGATCGCAACCCGGCGACACGCGGTCGCACCCAGTTGTCGGATTCCAAGTTGCCTCGGTCCATTCGATCGCTGATTTGTCAGCCATGCCAAGAATCTAGATCAGAGGTGTGACAGTGCCTCAATGGGGGTTCAGGACAGTCTCGATGTTGCGCCGTAACTGTGCCTTGGGGCGGGCGGTGTGGGTTTGGATTCGCCAGTTGCGGTGATGAATTTTGTGGCGACAGTTCCAGCACAACATCACCATGTTGTTCACACTGGTTTCCCCGCCTTGCGAATAGGGGTGATGTGATGGGCTTGGCACATTTATGGTGGTGCTCCGCAGCGGGACACCCCGAAGCGGGCAGCGATGCTGAGAGTCCTCAACGCCTGAGACGGCGACAAATCGCTAGCCCGCATCATGTGGGAACATCACGACGGAGGCGCTTCAATGGAGGGCTGGGCAGTTGCCCAGCCTGATCCCTCAAATGAACGGAACCGCTTTGATGAACGAACCTTATACGGTGACCGACACTCAAAACAGGGACTGGCTAGTACGCCCAAGACCGCGCAGCTTCGAAGCTTACTGCCGTTTGACCGGGCAGATAGCTAGGTACCAAGTGAGGCACAGCGACTCTGGTTACGTCTGTAATGTTCACTCTGACACACCCGAAACATTGGCCCAAATCCTGTTACCCGAAGAAACGGCAGATAGAGCACCAACGAGCAAGCAAACAGAACCGCCGGTGCAATCCGAGCGGCAACGCGAGAAATGGTCGGGGTTGCCTGGCGGGATGATCAGCGGCAAAGAGCAATGCGATATTTTCTCTGCGCGTAACCGGGTTTGGCTTGATAAACGCATCGCCGAGAAAGACGAGGAGAAGAAACGGGAGATCGACCGGTTGTGGGAACCGAAAACGGGCAGCATGTGGGACGAAGCAGAAACCCGCAAAATGTTGACTCCCCCACCCCGCGACCCAGAGCCTGAGGCGAGCTAGTCAACGAGCCCCGCGACGATCTTCTGAACACATTCCCGCGGCTGGCCGAGTCAAAAGCTAGGGTCATTGCGCAAATAGAAAGGAACGCTAGGGATCAACGGCTCCAACGCTTACAAAGCCAAGCGCAAAATTCATCCACGAAAGCCCCACCCTGAAACCATGACTGAAGGTTCGCGCTTGTGTGCTGCTGGCCGGGAAAGATCACGTTGCGGGCTCACCATATACGCTCAACGCTATGCCAGTCAGCGCCTCTGAGACGATCGCCACGCCGGAGACCAGCACCGCCGTCATCACCGAACCCGACGTGCGTGACAGCACCGACGAAGGCGACCATGACCGCTTCGCGCACTACACACGCAGAACCGACGCCAACCGTGCCTATATAGAAGGCACGCCGATACGGGCGCTTTGCGGCAAAGTTTGGGTTCCGAGCCGCGATCCTTCGCGTTATCCCGTATGCCCCGAATGTGTCAAGATCCGAGATCGCCTGCGTCACAGCGCCTTCAACTGACGTTCAGGTAAACCTTGAGAGTTCGGCGTTGAAGGCTCAAGTTATGTGCACGCATCTGCAGGGAACATTTCTGCTGATCGTTTTGTTGCTGGTTTTTTGGGGAATGCTGAATTGGGCTGCCCCAATAATTGACGATGCCATCTTCGGCGACGACGGTGCCGTCGTTGCTAAGGCACCTCAGAACTTGATCGACCCGAACGACCCAGAAGCAGCGGCGCTCTTAGAAGCAAACCGACCGCTTGAAGGTGCCGAAGTGGCTGACCTGCAGGAGGTGCTTCTACTGCTCGGCTACAACCCTGGACCGGTGGACGGGATCATGGGCGATCTAACCCGCGCAGCGATAGAGGAAGCCAAAGCTGATGCTGAGCTTTCTCAAGCAACAGATCGCGAACTGCTTCAAGCACTCGAAGCCGACCAAGAAACTGCTGACACAAACATCAGCAATGATCCCGAAGAAATGAACACAGCCCCAAACACGGATGCAGGCACAAACGCCGACACAAGCACGGACACTGACACATCGGCCTCAGTCACATCGGTGCCCTAAGAGATGTCGCGTCGCACAACCAAAGCTTCAAACTCCCGCAACTTGTTCGGGATGCACACGCCGAGATCGACTAAAAGATGTCGCGTCGCACAGCCAAAGCTTCAAACGGCACCGAGTTTGGCTGCCTGCTTTCAACTTTGGGCAGCGGGGCAGCATTCACCACAGCGTGGCTGAGGCTGGGTCTCTGGCTTTGGCACTAGTGCCGTTTCGACTACTGGATTGGCCTCGTCTTTGAGGTCGCTCTCTTCGGTTTCGGCTTTTTTGGGTTTGGTGAGATAGCGCTGGTAGTTGGTCGTCGTTGTGGGCTGGTCCGTAGCGGGGTTGCAGTGCAGGGTCAACTGGCGGGTGCAGGGTGTGGCTGTGGTTTGGGTGTTCATGGATTTGCCAGTTTTGGTGATGGATTTTGTGGTGACAGTTCCAGCACACCATGATCAGGTTGTCGAGGCTGGTGGCACCGCCTTTTGAATATGGGGTGATGTGATGTGCTTGGCACATGCTGGGCGAGGCACCGCAGTGGAAGCAGCCGCCGTAGCTGGC
>JAPYNU010000071.1 GCA_028283245.1 Candidatus Aldehydirespirator catecholifindens
TTCATCATCAGGAGAACCTGTGACCTCAACACCGACCCAAATACTCGCTGCGGCTGCTCAGGCGCAGGCCGCTTCCAAAATCTACGGCTCAGGCGACACAGAGGTTCGCGCCTTGGATGCCATTGACGTGGTGTTTGAGCAAGGCAAGTTCACTGCGATCATGGGACCATCGGGTTCGGGCAAATCCACACTGATGCACTGCATGGCAGGACTTGACACGGTGACCTCAGGCCAAGTAATCATCGGCGACACCGACTTGACCACGCTGTCAGAAAAAGACCTCACGCTGCTGCGTCGTGACAGTGTGGGCTTCGTGTTCCAAGCATTCAACCTGGTACCCACGCTCACAGCCATCGAGAACATTACTCTGCCGATGGATCTCGCTGGCTCGAAAGGCGACACCGAATGGATCGAATCGGTAGTGGGTGCAACCGGTCTCACCGACCGAGTGAAACATCGTCCTAACGAGCTTTCTGGTGGGCAGCAACAGCGGGTAGCGGTGGCTAGGGCGCTGGCTGGTAAGCCTCAGATCATCTTCGCGGATGAACCCACCGGCAATGTTGACTCCAATACTGCTGCTGAGATCCTCGGATTTATGCGCAAGGCGGTGGATGAACTAGGCCAGACGATTGTCATGGTCACACACGATGCGGTGGCCGCCTCTTACGCGGATCGGGTGGTGTTCCTAGTAGACGGCAAGATCGTGGCCGAACTCACCGAGCCCACACCGCAAGCCATCCGAGACCAAATGACCCAACTCGGTGCCTGAAAGCGGCACAGAAATCCCTTACCCCAAACCTGCCCCGACCGCACAAAACGCAGATGCAGCAACGGCGAGTGGGCGCAGCGAGTGGGCAAAATCAGGCCTGAGACACTGCAAGGAAGATTCTTGAAATGTTGCGACTAGCCCTCAAATCGGTATTGGCCAGCAAGATCCGTTTCGCCTTCACGGCTCTAGCCGTGGTAGTGGGCGTGGCTTTCGTTGTGGCAGCGTTCGTGACCGCCGACTCGCTGCGCTCCACTTTTGATGACCTCGCCGCCGATATCAACACCGGCAGCGATTTCACAGTGCGAGGTGCCTTGCCCTTCGGCGACATCACCCAGGCACAAGCACCACCAGTGGATGACAGCCTAGTTGACGACCTTCTGGCTGTGGACGGCGTAGCTGCAGCTTTCGGTGGGTTGTTCGTGGACGGTGTCATCCCCACCGACGGATCCGGCGAAACGCCTGACACTTTCGGCGGGCCGATCGCAGGAACCAACTGGTCAAGCGACGAGACACTGTCACAGTTCTTCTTGATAAGCGGAAGTTGGTCGCAGGGCCCTACAGAGTTTGTCCTTGATCATGCGACCTTCACCGATTTTGATTTCGAACTCGGTCGCGAATACCAACTGGTAACTCCCGGTGGCCCGCGCATGTTCACTCTCACCGGCACGCATCAGTTTGGATTCCCCGACAACGCCGGAATCGGTGCCGTATTTGTGGCGTTCGACACTGCCACTGCGCAGGAAGTGCTCGGCTACCCGGGACAGTTCCAAGAAATCGCAGTACGCGCCGACACCGGTGCCGACATTGAAGCGCTCCGTGAACGTATCGCTGCGACCCTGCCCGCCGGTGCTGAAGTCATTACCGCAGAAGAAGCCACCGAAGAGTTCGGTGACGCTTTTGAGACGTTCATCGGCCCGTTCCAGACGATCCTGCTTGTTTTCGCTTTCATCGTGTTGTTCGTCAGTACCTTCATTATCTCTAACACCTTCAACATTGTGCTGGGTCAGCGCCTGCGGGAACTTGCGATGCTGCGTGCCATCGGGGCGACACCTCGACAGGTGCGGGGTTCGGTACTGACCGAGTCGGTGATCATCGGCACGGTCGCCACCGCTGTGGGTATCGGCCTGGGAATGCTTGGTGCTATAGGCATTAGAGGCCTCTTCTCGGCTTTCGGCGGGGAACTGCCTGATGGTCCACTTCCGTTGACGCTGCGTACTCTGCTGTGGGCGGCTGTGGTCGGGATCGGTTTCACAGTGATCGCTTCTCTGGTTCCGGCAGTCAAGGCATCGCGTGTGTCGCCCATAGCCGGACTGCGTGACGCTGCTGGTGACGATGCCGAGCACCGCAGACGGTGGCGCCCGATAGGCGGAGCGGCGCTGGCCGCAGTGGGTCTGCTGCTCACCGGTAGAGGTCTTTTTGCTGACTTCGACAGCACCACAGCCCAGTTGACGTCGCTAGGTGCGGGTGCTGCGATCGTTTTCGTGGCGGTGGCTGTGCTGAGTCCTCTGATCGCCGGGCCTGTAGTCGCAGCGATCGCTAAGCCGCTGAGCGTGCTGCGTACCCCTGGACAACTGGCACGCAGCAACGCTGCTCGCAGTCCTAGACGCACCGCTGCCACAGCTGTTGCACTAACCATAGGGCTGGCACTCGTGGCGATGGTGTCCGTGGTGGGTGAGTCCCTCAAGGACACCTTCGTGGGTAGTTTGAGAACCGCCATTGAAGCCGACTACACCATCACCATTGACGGTCCCGCCGGAATGCCCAAAGCCCTTGCGAGCGACCTTGAAGCTGCCGAGGTTGGTTCTGTGGTGGCGTTCGACTCAGACCGGGTGCAGATCAGCAGCGACCGCGACCTTGACCTGACAGAGGAGACCACCGTCACCTCCACAAGCTTCGCTCTGGTTGAGGACGTGACCAACCTTGACATCGCCGAGGGCTCGCTGACCGGATTCGATCCCGCTAGTGGTCTGCTGGTACACAGCGACAAAGCCGAAGACTGGGGCCTGAAAGTCGGCGACGAGGTCACTATGCAGTTCGTGAGCGGCACCGCCACAGTCACTGTTGGTGGCCTGTTCGATCGTGAGTCGCTGTTTTGGGAAGACTGGATGATCGATCATGCCCTGCACCAGCGTTTCGCCACTTCGCAAGCCGATGATTTCGTGATGGTGCGGGCCGCCAGCGCCGATCCGCAAGAATCACGGATGCCGATTGAGGCTGTGTTGACCGGATATCCGCAGCTCAACTTAGATGATCGTCAAGAGTTGCAGCGCAGAGCCGAAAGCGATCTCAACACGCTGTTGGCATTCGTTAACGTGTTCTTGCTGGTAGCGCTGGTGATCGCCCTGTTCGGCATCGTCAACACGCTGACGTTGTCGGTATTTGAACGCACCCGAGAAATCGGGCTGCTGCGAGCAGTGGGCATGACCCGCAGGCAGCTACGGCGCACCATCCGCTGGGAAGCAGCCGCCATCGCTCTCTACGGTGCCTTGATCGGCGTGCTGCTCGGCTTGGGCTTTGGTGTCGCGACGGCGGTGGCGATCCCCGAGCAAATCGTGGGGCAAGTGTCGGTACCAGCCCAGCAGATAGTGCTGCTGGTGCTTTTGTC
The DNA here is from genome assembly GCA_028283245.1 of Candidatus Aldehydirespirator catecholifindens. Lineage (GTDB taxonomy): Bacteria > Actinomycetota > Acidimicrobiia > Acidimicrobiales > Aldehydirespiratoraceae > Aldehydirespirator > Aldehydirespirator catecholifindens. Next base: position 3,375 of record JAPYNU010000071.1, read on the forward strand.
TGTGCTGTTCGGGATCATCGCTGCGATATTCCCGGCGTTCCGGGCTGGCCGGATGAACGTTCTTGAAGCCATCGCAACTGACTAAGCAAACTCTCCGACATCTGCTATCAGCAGCAAAGCCACGCTCACTGAGATCATCGCAATCCGCTGCTAGCACATGCTGAAACTGGCTTTTCGCAGCCTGATCGACAAGAAACTCCGATTTGCTCTGACCACGCTGGTTGTGGTCATTGGCGTGATGTTCGTGGTGAGTTCATTCACGCTAACCGACAGCTTGCGCGCCACTTTCGCTGGCTTAGCTCAAGACATCTCCGAGGGTGCCGACCTAGTCGTCCGCTCTAATCAAGATTTTGGCAGCGACTTCAACCGCGCGATCGTGCCTCCACAGATCGCAGAGCAAATCGCTGAGGTCAGAGGCGTGGAACAGGTGCGGCCCGATGTGGTGGCATTGAACGTGACCATCATTGACGGGTCAGGCGAGCCGATCACACCTCCCGGTCCCCCGGCTTTGGGGTTCAGCTTCAACCCAGAGGCGTTTTTCTTGACTGAAGGACACCCTCCTAGCGATGCGGGCGAGTTTGCGACTGACACCGCTACCGCAGCAGATAATGGACTGCTTGTCGGCAGTGTCTACAACATCAACGGCCCGCTTTTTGCTGAACCTTTCGAACTTGTAGGGGTGTTCAACTTCGGCGACCCAGACTCTCACACCGGCCTAGGCCAGACCATGGCCGCATTCGAGTTGCGCGAGGCTCAGCGTTTTTTTGGGGCAGAGGACGGCTATCAGTCGGTTGCGGTTGTGGTGTCATCAGGCTTTGACATTGCCGCCGTCCAAGCTCGAATCGAAACCGCTATCGGCAGTGACTTTCAGGTGATCACCAACGAGATGGAAGCCCAAGAGCAGCAAGCCGACTTCGACGAAGCCATCGGAATTTTCAACACGGTGCTGCTGGTTTTTGCTTTCATCGCTGTGTTCGTTTCGGCTTTCATCATCAACAACACCTTCCAGATCATCCTCGGTCAGCGCGTGCGTGAGATCGGGCTGCTTCGGGCGGTGGGTGCCACCCCGCAGCAAGTAAGCCGCTCTGTGCTTGGCGAGTCGGCGATAGTGGGTCTGTTGAGCACGGTTGCAGGCATTGGGCTTGGTCTGGTGCTAGCGCAGGTGCTTCGTTTCGTGCTTGACGCGGTGGGCTTCTCGCTGCCAGCCGGGCCGCTGCTGTTGAAGCCGCGCACAGTGCTTCTGGCTGTGATCGTGGGCTTGGGTGTGACTATGGCATCATCGATTTCGCCTGCCATACGGGCACGACGAGTGTCTCCGATTGCGGCACTGAACCGTGATTTCCGGCTCGCTTCAGCGGGACTTCGCCGTCGGCTAATCGCGGGCGGTTCAGTAACTGGAGCGGGCGTGTCGGCTTTGGCTGTGGGGATGACCATCGAACTCGCCACCGTCACCACTTTCACACTGCTGGGTTTAGGGGCAGTGCTCACATTTGTGGGCATTAATGTGGTAAGTCCCGCTTTTGCTGGTCCGGCTACTTCGGTATTGGAAGCCCCGTTAAGCGCTGTAGGCAAAATCCCGGGAAGGTTGGGGCAAGGCAACGCAGCACGCAACCCGCGCCGCACCGCTTCAACAGCGAGCGCTTTGATGATCGGGCTGGCTTTGATGGGTTTGGCTGCTGTAGTCGGCGAATCACTCAAAAAGACTTTTCTTGATGTTTTCGACAATGCAGTGGAGGCTGACTATTTCATTCAGGCTTCTGCTTCGGGGTTCGGTCCCCCGCCGGGCTTTCCGGCTCAGGCTGCAGATGAGATTGAGGCGCTTGAGTCGATCGACACTGTGACGAGATTCCAGTTCACTTTTGAGGGTTTAAGCGTTGATGGGGTGGCCCGCGACCTTGTTGCGGCCGATCTGTCTGTCGCCGATGAACACATTGATGCTCGTGTTAGCTCGGGCAGCATCGCTGCTGGTGATCCGCTGACCGCGCTGGCTTTGCATAGCGACTCGGCCGGTGATCTCAAGGTGGGAGTGGGCGACACCGTGGATGTGACTTTCGCAAACAACCGCAACGAAACGCTCACCGTGGTGGCGATCTATGAAGATGCCGCTATCTACGGCAACTGGCTGATCGACGGTGCCTTGTGGGATCGTCACTTCAACCGCAACGACTTATCATTCGCTACTGCGCTGGTGGTTGATCCCCCAGGGGCTTCTGCTTCCGAGCGAAGGTCCCTAGAACGCAACAGCCGGGCCGCTATCGACCGTGTGCTGGAACGCTATCCAACAGTGGAGGTCGAAAATCAGGTCGAGTTCCGCGAGTCGCAGGAATCACAGATCACATCTTTCATTCGGGTGATTGAAGTGCTGATAGGGCTTTCGTTCGTGATTGCGCTAATCGGCATAGTCAACACTTTGAGCCTGTCGGTGCTGGAACGCACTCGTGAGATCGGCTTGCTGCGCTCAGTGGGCATGACCCGCAACCAGTTGCGGCGTTCGATCTACTGGGAAGCTCTGATTGTGGCGGCATTTGGGGGTTTGCTAGGGGTGACAGTGGGTACTGTGTTCGGTGCTGCGGCTGCGCTGGCGTTACCCGAATCGTTCGTGCAAACGTTGGCCGTGCCCTGGCTTGACCTGCTGGTGTTTGTGGTGATTTCTGCTGTCTCCGGCTTGATAGCTGCGATTTTGCCAGCAATGCGAGCAGGTCGCATGAACATTCTCAAAGCCATAGCCCACGAATAGCTGGTCGCTCTCGGCTTGGGGCAACATTCACCAAAGCGTTGCTGGGGCTGGGCCGTGCCGAGATTGCGGCATTGGTTTGGTTGGCGGGTGCAGCGTGTGGATGCCGTCATTATGGGTTTCGATATGCCAGTTGTTGTGGTGAATGTTGTGGTGGCAGTTCCAGCACACCATCACCATGATCTTCACGCTGGTAGCCCCACCCCGCGAATAAGGGATGATGTGATGAGCTTGACAAATGCACGATGGTGCCCCGCAATGAAAACAGCCTCCGTAGGTGGTGAGTAGTGTTTGCCATTGTGTTTCTGAAACTGTTCGTCGTGAGCGGCTGCGCCAGATAGCGTCACCAACCCGGTCATACACCAATCCTGTCCAGCGTGTGTTGCAGGACAGTTCTTCTAGCACGGCTGGCGGTAGCCGTGTGCCGTCTGAGAGTTCAGCAATCAACTCACCGGTCGCATCATCTACATGAGCCACCAGCGTGATGTCAGCTATCCAACCCCCACCAGTACAGCAGTCCTGTTCATCGTTAGGGCTGCTGGCTGGGCTGCCCGTTCTAGGGGTGATGCTGTGGTCTAGGGCATCAGCCATGCATTGCGTGAACTCGCGGCGGGTGTCTTTAGGGAGTTTCTTGTCGTTGTCGAAGTGTTTGCCTGCTATGTGGCGTATTCGGTTGTGTATTCGGGTGCCGGTGATCTTGTCGAACTCGCCATGCATCGCGATCATGCCGTCGTTGGTGTTATAGAACTTCAAATATCGTTGAGCGCGTTGTCGTGCATGTTCTGAAGCTCCGTTGTCTCCTTGTTGAGTAGTAACCCAGCGTCGCGCGGCAGTGCCGAATTGTTCGGGTCGCAGAGACGAGGCCTGCTTGAGTAACTCAGCATCGTCTGCTACAGCGTCGGCACCGGTTTTGGTGATCACATCAGCCAACCGGCGAGCGTTAGCCTGAGGAACCTGCCCGGATTGCACAGCGTCACGCAGTTCAGGGACTTTACGCAACACCTGAGCGGTTTTGACTTGGTTGTGAGCTTCGCTTTGTGTTAACCCAGCAGACACGGCTAGTACTTCAGCACCACCATCACCGTGACGTTCACGCGCGGCGATCAGCTCAGCAGCAGCAGTCTGGAATGCTGCCCCGACTGCCATCAGCACTCTTGTCTGCTCCAGAGCGGCACGCAACTCAGTAGTAGCAACACCACCGGCACGCACCACGTCGAGCATGCGTTGGGTGGCGGTGACTGCTTGTTGAGCGTCTTCTAAAACCATAAACAGCAGTATAGACTATGGTTGTGACAAAGCAACCCTTTTCACACAAAAACATTGTTTATGACACCAAAACCTAGCCTCCAGCAACAACCGACAAGCCAAGGCCTTCAGGATGAGCAGGTGACGTGGTGGCGGATGAACTCGTCGAACATTGGGACGGTGAAAGCGATCACGTCATGGCGGGGCGAATAGCACAAACCACGTTGGATCAAAGAGTGCCTTACCGTGCCTACTTGCGTGGTCTTTTTGCCTAGCGCTGCCGCAACATCGCCGGAGCGGTGCGGGCCGGGCCCCATCTCGGCCATGGCTGCCAGATAAGCCCGCTGAGTGTCGGTTGTGCGATCCATGCGAACACGAAAGAACCCAGAGTCAAGTTCGGCTCGCACCAGAGGGATCGCGTCAAGCGCATCCTGTCGAGTTATCCGATCTGGACCCTCAGCTATGCGCCATGCCTGCTTGCCAAACTCCTGCAAGAAGTACGGGTATCCCTGAGTGAGCGACAGCGCCTCTTCGATAGCTCCGTCATCCCACGACACACCCTCAGCCGAGGCAGGTTCAGCTAATGCTTGGGCGGCGGCATCGTCGCCGAGACTATTGATTTCAACGAAACTGAATAGCCGCTCCGCATAGGTGCGGGCTTCGCCCAGTAGTCCAAGCACTGAGGGAAGACCGGCACCCACCATCAGCAGAGGCAAACCCAGTTGGCTGATTTCATGCAATCCGACAATCAGCGGCCTCAAGTGCTGCATGGGCAGGTGCTGGATCTCATCGACTGTGATCACGACCCCTTTATTTTGGTCCTTAGCGTGCTGCGCCACTTCTCGAAGCAGGTCAGTCAAGTCCCGTTCCAGGATGCGCGAATCGGCCCGCCCGTCTACTGGATCAACATCGAGTGTGACTGTGCCAGCTTCAGGGATTTCCCAGGACAGATGAAACGACTTGAGCACCCCGAGCACACGAGAAGCCATCTGCGACAGACGGCGACTTGGCGTGAGATCAAGCAACGCGCCTTGAACAGCAGCCGCAATCTGGTGCACAAATAAACTGTCCTTGGCTGCTTCGAGGCTCTGAGTAGCCCAGCTATGTCTGGCAGCCACATCACGGAACTCGCGCAGCAGCACAGTCTTGCCCGCTCCGCGCAAGCCGGTGAGTATCTGACTCCGGTCGGATCGACCGGCGGCCAGCCGTCGCACCGCTACATCGAACTCATCAATCTGGCCATCGCGGCCAACAAGAGCAGGTGGACGTTTTCCGGCACCTGGACTATACGGATTCGAAATAGGGTCCATGCCCGAACCTCCAGCCATCACCGATTATAAGAGTCTGCGCGGCTTTTAGCCAAAACTCTTATAAACGCAACAAACAGCTAAACCCACACAGCCTCTTGTTTCCTTTATGCATTCTTGTGCCGAACTTCAGTCGCGCAACATTCAGTGGGTCAAAAGCTTCATCTTTTGATATCATACGCTATCAAGTTGAAAGGGGGGGCTGATCTGTTTGTCGTAGCATGAGGAGGACATCAATGACCGACATACTTATTCGAGACGTTCCCGGCGATGTTGTCAAAGCGATTGAGGCCAACGCTAGGCGTGCTGGCCTGTCCAGAGCGGAGTATCTGCGACGCGCTCTGGGTCGCGAGCGCCAAGTCCCTGACAACGAGGTGTCTGTTGAGACCTTGGACCGATTCTGCGAGAAGGTCGCTGACCTTAGCGATCCCGATGTGATGCGCGCTGCCTGGTCGTGACAACCTGGCTGATAGACAAGTCCGCTCTGGTCCGACTCAACCTCGCCTCTAACTCAGCCGAATGGTCAACCAGAATCACCCGAGGGCTGGTTCGGATCTCAACCTTGACAATGCTTGAGGCAGGTTTCTCAGCTCGTTCTGCTGATGATCTACGCAATACCCAAAGTGGGTTTCCGCTGAACGCGATGCCTGTTGAATATCTGACCCCTGCCATCGAAGACCGCTCTGTCATCGTCCAGCAAGCTCTTGCAGATGCAGGACTGCATCGGGCAGCTTCGATTCCCGATCCGCTAATCGCAGCAACCGCTGAGCTAGCTGGCCTAACAGTGCTGCACGTAGACAAAGATTTCGAGATCATCGCCGGGATCACCGGCCAGAGCGTCGAGCGACTGAAAGTCCCAAGAGCCTGAGCGACAGTCAGTAGTTTTGGAGTGCAACGCGCTAGCGCAGGGGGGGGTTACGGTTGGCTTCATGTTTTATGCCAGATATTATTGAAAGTTAATCTTAGTAAAAGTTAGTATTCAATTAAGCACAGTCTGCATCTTGCTGGTAACTTTCAATAATATCATACGAAGCCATTAGAAGGGATCGGATCATGGGATGGCGCACTGAAAGCAAGCAAACAACTAAAAAATCATCCGAGAAGGAGGCCGACCGACAAGAATTTGAGGCTGTCTCTGCAGCTCGGGATGCTCTGGCGAGGGTGATCGCTAGCGGAAGCCACAACGACCGAGCCTTCGCCATTGAAGCTATTCAGGCGATTGATCGTGGTTGGGAAGACGATTACGGGAAGTACACGTTTACCTTCAGGCTTGGGAAAACTGTGGATGCGCGCTTCAGTCTCTTGGGGTCATTCGAAAAGAAGACCGACGAGCTGCCACCAGACTCATCCACATTGATGCAGGCTGCGCTCTACGCCGTTGACTATCTCGCAACCGTCTTGCTGGCCAGGCTGAACACGGTGGGCATGGCCGTGTATCCGACTATGGACTCCACTCCCAGTGAACTACTGTCGCTACCGAGCGTAGAGTCGGATCCAATTCTTGATGCCGTCAGCCAATCCTCTACCAACGAATGATGGAATCAATGGGCGAAGAAGCCCCAGAACTACTCTTGGAGCAGCTACCGCCCGGTGGCTGGGACCAGATGGCTACCAAGAGCGGTCTTGCAGAACTGAAGATGTCCACCAAGAGCGATTTTGCAGACCTGAAAGGCGAGTTCGCTGACTTGAAAAGCGAGTTCGCAGACCTGAAGAGCGAGTTCAAGAGCGATATGGCCGATCTGAAGAGCTTGCTCGTCACCGGCTTGGCAGACGCAGCTGTGGAACGAGCCAAGATCATCAAAGGTCAGGCCAGGCAGCTTTACGTGATGGTTTCGGCAATCGCCCTGTTCTCAATCTCAATATGGGTAGCTCTCTACACCGCCGTCGCCAGCGGATAGCAGACCTAGTCGCAGGCTGGTGCTTGCGGAGAATCAAGATCTCACGCTGCGCCGCCAAGCGCACGACGCATCTCGCGGCCTGCTGCGTCGGGGTCGTCGGTCAGACTGGCGCTCCCAACGAACACCAGAGACTCTGCCTCCTCGGCTATACGAGTGTCTCCCGCAGCCACGCCTGCCACCGTTGCATGGTGTAGATCGTGTCGAGCAGATCGGCGTTCGGATGTGTCTGTGAGGTGCCCTCTATCGTTCGAAAGTCGACAACGGGAAGCCGTTCCTCGGGTGACTCGGGCAAGAAGAAGTAGCCGAACAGTGACTTGGTTGCCTTCGCGAAACGTTCAAGCTGCTTGAGGGTTGGCGATGCTTCGCCAGATTGCCACTCTGCAAGCTTGGGAAAGCCCTGAAGCAACCTGTCGGTGTCGACACGCGACCGCTCAATCGCCCACTGATAGAGAGCAGGCGCTACATCAACACGAAATGGCATGAGCGGGGGGTGAGATCATGGGTTGAACCGATCCATAAGCGCAAGCCGGTGAGCATCTGAATCCAGTCAGGTCGACCGGTGACCAGCCGTGGCACCGCTACATCGAACTCATCAATCTGGCTATCGCGACCGACAAGAGCAGGTGGAAGTTTTCCAGCATCTAGGCTATAGGATTCAAAATAGGTTACATGACCGACACTTCAGCCATCAATGATTATCACAATCTGCGCGACTTTTAGCCAAAACTCTTATCAACGCGACAGTCAGCTACAATTCGCTTAATCTTTCTAGGCGTTAAGGCGCTACGACTCTCGACACCAACCCCACAACACCTGTGCGAATTCGTGGTGATAATGAGGGTTTAGTAGGGGTCAAGAGCCTTGCCGGAATCGATGGTGCAGTATTTACTGATCCAAGAAAGCTTCAATTTTCTATGATTTCGTGTTGATACAATTGCATGTCTCAATGATTCTATAGTATTGCGTATTGAAGTATTTTATATTCACGGTAAGTTCTGAATCCACAAAATGTTATAACAGTAGCTTAAATTAGCTTGATATATTCGCCTAAGAAGTTTTTTCTGGCATAGAATGCACGAGTAGAACTTCCGTGACCTGATCCTTTTGTCCGTGGCTGGACGTAAAAACCCATATGACCTGTTAAGCAATCAAAGCCGCGCTGCGAGTCGCATATACAGCGCTGTACTTCAACATAATCTGACTCTACTTGATCATAAATTTCACCCTCGAGGTCAATCGTCGTTACAGAATGCACAGAAGTCGGGGCATGCACATCGTCTCCCACTATACGGGCCACAATAATTGCTTTCTTTAGTTTTTTCAATAAGTGACTATCATGAAATGGTGTTATTTCCACATGACGGGCATCAATCATTGTTATCGCCATAGTCTCCTTAAATGCGAAAACGCCGTTCTTCTTTATTTTGATCGACACTGACTTGAGTTCCCAGGAGCCAAAGTTAGGTGCTCGTGAGGAATTTAGTGGTAGACCAAGATAGCGCTCAAAAGTCTGACCAGCCCAGCCCTTGTTGATCTTGCCACTCTCACCTTCTAGCGCAACTTTATACTCTATAGCAATTTTATGGAGATCTTCTCCTACTAATTCTTGAAGACGCTCCAGCGCGATATGTCGCTCCATTATGAACACTCTCTGGAGTGTTGGAGTGCATCTCGAAGACGAGGAATCGCGAAGCTATCAAGATAGTGC
>JAPYNU010000072.1 GCA_028283245.1 Candidatus Aldehydirespirator catecholifindens
AGGTTAGATAGGCTAAGCCTGCTCAGCACGCTTCAGGCGCACACCAAGCGAGCGCCAGTTGAGTGCTAGCAAAACCCCGGCTTGTCACACCCCCTAAGTAGTTTCCGAAATGCTCCGGCTAAGCACCACAGCCAAGTCCGATGACTTGCTCGCAGAGCCGACAACCACCCAACAACTAAGCCCGAACGGGCGCAACAACCAAGAGGAGAAGAAAATGGACGATCGCAACAAGGCACTCGAAATGGCGATGAGTCAAATCGAGAAGCAGTTCGGCCAGGGTTCGGTCATGAAGATGGGCGAAAAAGCCACGATGAGCATCGAAGCGGTGCCTACTGGGGCGCTTTCGCTTGATCTGGCTCTCGGCATCGGTGGCCTGCCTCGAGGCAGGGTCACTGAGATTTACGGGCCCGAGTCCTCCGGTAAGACCACACTGGCTACTCATGTAGTGGCTGAAGCTCAGCGCAACGGCGGGGTCTGCGCCTACGTCGACGCCGAGCACGCTATGGACCCCACATACGCCAAGGCCATCGGTGTTGACATTGACGAGCTGCTGATATCGCAGCCCGACACTGGAGAGCAGGCTCTGGAGATCACCGACATGCTGGTTCGCTCCAGTGCTCTTGATGTCGTGGTGATCGATTCGGTGGCGGCGCTCACCCCGCGTGCCGAACTTGAAGGCGACATGGGCGACTCTCATGTCGGTTTGCAGGCCCGGCTCATGTCGCAGGCGTTGCGCAAGCTCACCTCTAATCTCAACAAGTCGAACACGATCTGCGTCTTCATCAACCAGCTGCGCGAGAAGATCGGGGTGATGTTCGGTTCGCCGGAGACCACTCCAGGTGGTCGGGCGCTCAAGTTCTATTCGTCTGTGCGTCTCGACATCCGCCGCATTGAGTCGATCAAGAACGGTATGGAAGTCGTGGGCAACCGCACCCGTGTCAAGGTGGTCAAGAACAAGTGTGCCCCACCTTTCAAGCAGGCAGAATTTGACATCATGTACGGACAGGGCATTTCTCGTGAGGGTTCTGTGCTTGATCTGGCGGTCGAGCAGTCCATCGTCAAGAAGTCTGGTGCCTGGTATACCTACGAAGGCGAGCAGCTTGGTCAGGGGCGCGAGAACGCCAAGTCCTTCCTGCAAGACAACACCGAGTTGATGGTCGAGATATCTGACCTGGTCTGGAAGGCGGTCATGCCCACCCCCGACCCGCAAGACGAGACTTCCGGCGAGGCTGAGGCTGTTGAGGCATCGGCCGAGGCTGCAACAGCCAGCGTGTCAGCCAATGGCGCAGCCGCCAAGGCAAGCCGCAGGTGACACAACGGCATCAAGCCACTCCTAGCAGCCAAGCGAACCCAGAGTTGGCGGCATGCATACTGCCAGGATTCATACTGGCGATATGCATGTTGACGGCATGAACATGGATCAAGGCTGTGCTGCGAAAGCCTGAAACCTAGTCTGGTGTCCCTTGCACAGAACAACTTTCGTTGACGGAGGTGGCGTTGACGACAACCATGCAGAAGCAAGCCATATGAGCCAGCAACTGCGCGGGAGCGTAGCCAGCCATGAAACAGACTGCAGGACAGGCAACCGCAGGACAGGCGACCATGCAGAAGCAAGCCTGATGAGCCAGCAACTGCTACTACTAGCTGTCGGTTCGCGTGGGGTTGTGAGCCGTGAGGCTGGTCTCAGAGCAGACGGCATGAGACAGCAATTGCTTAATCCGTAATGCTCAATCCTCAATGCTCATACTGCTAGAAAGTAGCAATGCAAGCAAAGCAGGTCCGGTGGCAGCAATCTCCCGCAGCAGCGTGAATCAGCAACTGCTGCGGGAGCGTAGTCAGCCATGAAACAGATTGCAGGGCAGGCAGCCGCAGGGCAGGCGACCATGCAGAAGCAAGCCATATGAGCCAGCAGCTGCTGTTGGAGCGAGCAGCACTCGCATCCGCGTCCGCATCAGTGTCCACAGGTGACTTTCTGAATGATGTGCAAGGTTTCGCGGATTTCGGCACGCAAACGCTAGTCACCCACAACAACGGCATCGCATATTTTGTCAACGAATTTTGGACTGCCCGCCAGCGCCAAGCTCATCGGCTGCACGAAGTCAGCTATCGGGCATGCTTCAAGCCGCAGCTTCCCGCCTTCTTCATTGAGAGGCTGACAGAGCTGGGAGACATTGTCTTTGATCCGTTCATGGGTCGTGGCACTACACCGATAGAAGCCGCGTTACGAGGTCGCATTCCATACGGCAATGACATTAACCCATTGAGCAGAGCACTGGCTGAGCCTAGAATGAACGCACCCACGCTTCAGCAGATCGATGAGCGGCTTGCCGAGATTCCGTGGCGCGACTTCCACACGTTCAAAAACCCTGAACTGCTGGAGTTCTATCATCCAACAGTTCTGGCTCATATCGAAGGCTTACGTGCCTGGTTGCTTGAACGCCAGGCAACCGGACTCTTCGACAAGGCCGACTGCTGGATCAGGATGGTGGCGCTGAACAGGCTTACTGGGCATTCGACAGGTTTCTTTTCGGTCTACACGCTGCCGCCCAATCAGGCTGTGTCTGTTGAGCGGCAGCGCAAAATCAACGAGAAACGAAATCAGACACCACCAGTTCGAGATGTGCCTGGCATTATCGCGAAAAAGTCGCGTAACCTCCTGTCGCAGGGATCAATCGAAACGCCTCGAAGCCTGTTTACGACATGTGAGTCACACAATGTCTCAGACATTGCAGACAACACTGTTGCGTTGACGGTTACATCGCCTCCGTTCTTGGACATCGTGAATTACGAAGCCGACAACTGGCTGCGCTGCTGGTTTCTAGGCGTTGACCCCAGCAACGTCAAGATCACCTGCCATCGCAACCTAAAAGACTGGCAAGCTTTCATCGCCGCCACCCTAAGAGAGCTAGCTCGGATCACACGTCTAGGCGGGCATATCGCTTTTGAGGTTGGCGAAGTCCGCAACGGCACTGTCCGCCTTGAAGAAAACGTAATCGCCGCAGCGCAAGGCTTGCCTCTGCAAACGCTTGGCGTGATGATAAATCAACAGGACTTCACAAAGACTTCCAACTGCTGGGGAATCGAAAACAACAGCAACGGAACCAACACCAACCGCATAGTAATATTCCAAAAGCACCCATGACCAGAAATCGCGAAAAAATACCAGAAGCAGCCCTCGTGCAGTTTCGGGAACCGATGAAAAATATTCCATTGGATCAACCGGGCCGGGTTGAGGTGGTGTCTGACTCCAATTATGTGGTCAACTGCTTCCGTGATCGCTGGTATGAAGGATGGCAGCGCCGCGGCTGGCCCACGTCAGCCTCAGGCTCACGTCAGCGTCTGGATTAGGCTCACTCTTGGTGACGGGTGGCTGGGTTTCTGGTTCTGGTTGCACGCTTTTGAGTTTTGGCGGTCTTCACCACAGTGTTGCTGGGGCTGGGTCTCTGGCTTTGTTTTCAGTCTGAATTGCCCTGCTCTTCTTAGCTTTGGGCGGGGATCGCTTACGGCGGGTTGATGGTTCTGGTTCGGGTTGTTGATTTTCGGCATGGGCAGGCCCGTGTCGGGATTGGTTGGCTTGGTTGCTTGGTGGGTGCAGGGTGTGGCTGCCGTCTTCGTGTTTGTGTATTTGCCAGTTGTCGTGATGGATTCTGTGATGACAGTTCCAACACACCATGATCAAATTGTCGAGACTGGTAGCTCCACCTCGCGCATACGCGGTGATGTGATGCGCTTGACACATACTCGGCTCAGCTCCACAGTGAAAACAACCACCGTAGATCGCGAGCAAAGCCTGCCATTGTGTTTCGGTAACTGTGCGACGAGATCGGGTGCGCCATAAAGCGTCTCCGTTGCGGTCATAAACCAATCCAGTCAGCCGGGCGTTGCAGGTCAGTTCTTCAACAACGGCGGGAGGTAGCCGTGACCCGTCTGAGAGTTCATAAATCAGATCACGGCTCGTTTCGTCCACGCGAGCCAACACATCGATATCAGCCACCCAACCACCGCTGAACTCTGCCGATGCTGCGCCTGTCTCAACACCAACGGCGGCATCGGTGACTCCAGACTGGATGCGGGATCCTTCATCGGCATCAACCCCGCCATCGTGTCCCCTGTTGACGTTACCGGTGCCGGTGATAGTCCTGCGGCTGCTGGTGTGGCTGTTCGCGTTGCCGGTGGCATGGCTGCTGTTACGTCGGTGGGCATTACGAGCGCTGCGAGTGCCGGTGGTTTGATGCTGCAACGCGTCTGCCATGCATTGGGGGAACTCTCGGCGTTGGTCTTTTGGGAGCCGTTGGTCGTTGTTGAAGAGCTGTTTGGCGATGTGTTGTATCCGGTTTGAGATGCGTGTGCCGGTGATCTTGTCGAACTCGCCATGCATAGCGATCATGCCTTCCGTCGTGTCATAGAACTTCAAATAACGCCTCGCACGCTGACGTGCATGCTCGCTAGCACCGTTATCGCCTTGCTGAGAAGCGATCCAACGATTCGCGGCACCAACAAACTGCTCAGGCCGCATTGAGCCAGCCTGTCTTAACAACTCAGCATCACCCGCTACTGCATCGGAGCCGGTTTTGGTGATCGCGTCAGCAAGCCTGCGAGCGTTAGCTTGCGGCACTTCACCAGATTGCACCGCTTCACGCAGTTCAGGCACTTTACGCACGGCTTGCGCAACTTTGACCTGGCTATGAGCTTCGCTTTGCGACAACCCAGCAGCCACCGCCAAAACCTCAGCACCACCATCGCCGTGATGTTCCCGAACGGCGATCAACTCTGCTGCTGTGGTCTGCACAGAGGTGATCGCTGCCGCCACGAAACGGGTCACACGCAGCACTTCTCGCAGTTCGTCACAACAAGCATCACCGCCATCAACGGCGGCTAGCAGTTCGTTAGCTGCGGTTTCGACTCTTTGAGCGATCTGCATAAGCATAAACAGCAGTATATATACTAGGTGTAACAAAATAACCTGAAAACACAAAAAATATTCAACAACACCTGAAAACACTGGGAATGATCTACATAGAACCTGCAGACCAGAAGCAACCAGATCGCTCGCCTCGCGCAACAGCACCGACTCAGGGGTCTCCTGCTCTCAACCCCAGACAGCCACCGGACCCACCAGACGGACAACAGCTATGACATTCGATTGGACACTTGACTAGACAATTAATTGGACAAAAAAGTGCTTGTTAGTAGCCTGATCTTGTGAGACGCTATCAGCAGTCGCATCCTTGGATCACTTTCAGGGCTAACGACATCAACGATTTGGGGCTCTCCTGCGCTTAACCCCAGACAGCCACCAGAGCCACCGGACGGACAACAGCTACGACATTCGATTGGACACTTGACTAGACAATTAATTGGACAAAAAAGGTGCCTGTTAGTAGCCTGATCGTGTGAGACGCTATCTGCAGTCGCATCCTTGGATCACTTTCAAAGCTAACGACATCAACGATTTGGGCGCTGGACAGCCAACCACGAGACCGTCGAAGCTTTCCTGGCTCCGCTAGTCGAAACCGAAACCTGACCCCCCCCCCCGAGCAAGCCAGCACCCGAACGTCGCTGCGTGTTGGGATCAAAGCCTGCTTGAATCCCAGAGAAATTCAAACCGCCATTAAAGTTTGAAGCATGAAGATCGTGGATGCGGCCGAACTGGTGGCGGCTGACGCTGACAGCACAGACTTTGCAGCGATGCTGGCACTCCAGCAGGAACTAGATCGTCAACGCGACCCTGATATGGCTGTCACAACGCCAGCAGAACTTGCAGCGTTGTGCAGCGGCGACTCAAGCGACTACGCCCAACACCACCGACTAATCGCATTCGACGGCACAAGCAACATCGCTGAAGCGATCGGGCATCTGGAACTACCGATGGACACCGCCAACTTGAACTTGGCTGGAGTTGAGATCACACCGTCAAGCAATAAGACCGCCGCCGCCGCGGTGCTGAAAGAACTGCTGGACATAGCCCGTGACGCCGGGCGCTCTTCGGTGATGGCTTCGGCGGAGGCAACATCGCAGCATGATCAGTTCTGGACATCGCTTGGTGCCGAACTTCGCTACACCGAACAGGAATCCCACCTAGACATGGGCTCAGTGGATCCACGGTTGATGGCCCGATGGATCGAAGCTGCGCCAACAGACATGCAAGCCGTGCATTGGGCGCGGCATTGCCCTGACGAATGGATTGATGCTGCGGTTGCTACAGCCAACGCCATGAAAGACGCTCCCATTGACGACCTTGAAGTGGCTGCCACCGTGGTAGACGCAGCGATGCTGCGCGCCGACATTGAAGCCCGCGCCGCGCTAGGACTCGAATATCACGGAGTGATCGCAGTCACTGCTGACGGTGAAGCTGCTGGCACCACAGAAGTGTTCATTAATCGGCATCGCCCGGCGGCTTCATGGCAGTGGAGCACGGTAGTGCTACCAGCTCATCGAGGCAAAAGCATCGGGCGCTGGCTCAAAGCGCTCATGTGGCAGCAGCTGCGTGACTGCGAGCCCGAAGTGACCGGACTGCAAACAGGCAATGCGGCCAGCAACTCTCACATGCTGGCTATCAACATTGAGATGGGTTTCAAGCCCACACGCTTGATGGGCTGCTGGCAGGGCGACCTTAACACCCTGCAGCGGCGACTCTCGACGCTGCGAAGCTAAGTCCTCAGCAGGCTCAGCGGGTCGCAGTCGCCATCAGACAGGTGCTCAGCGAGGCTAAAACTTCAGCGAGTCGCAGCCGCCATCAGACGGGTACGCAGCAGGTTCAATGCAGTTATCACCCCGAGCTGACGGACAGTGTTTCTGTCCATATTGGTGAACCGAACCTCTATCGCTTCAGAGACTCCGCTGCTTCGGCTACTTCGGCTGCTTTCAGACTCCGACTCCCCTGCTGGGTCGTTGAAATGCAAGCCGATCCAGACGGTTCCCGGTTCTGCGCCTTCATGGCTCTGAGGCCCGGCGGCGCCGGTGGTTGCCAGACCCACATCAGTGCCAAGCACCCGACACACTCCAGCAGCCATAGCCAACGCCATCTCTTCGCTAACCGCAGCCACTTCAGGAGAACCAAGAACCCCAGTCTTGACGGCACGGTCATAGGGCACGACCGCACCGCGAAGCACATCACTGGCCCCAGCGACTGCGGTCAAGCGAGCCGCTATAAGCCCTCCGGTTACTGACTCCGCCAAACCCAGTGTGAGTCCCCGAGAGCGCATCATCTCCAACACCACCGACTCCATAGTGTCGTCATCTATGCCGAACACTGCATCACCGATTACTGCACGTATCCGCTGCTCAACTGACTCAAAGATTTCGTTCACGTTTGAGTCGTCGTCCGTTTTAGCGGTTATGCGCAATTTCAGACCCTCAATTCCGCTGGCCAGAAAAGCGATCGTGGCTTCACCAGTGGAATCAAGATGCCTGATTTCGTGATCTAAGCGTTCAGCCAGATCCGACTCCGAGAAACCCCAAGTGCGCAAAGTGCGACTGCGGATCATCTGACGATGGCCTGCTCTTCGCTGCAAATCTGGCATCACACATTCGCTGATCATCTTGCGCATTTCCCAAGGAACCCCTGGAACGGCGTAAAGCACTTTCTGCTGACCACCAGCCGCCGAGCCTGAGCCCGAGCCCGTGGATTTAGCACTAATAGGACAGATCAAGCCTGGAGCTGTGCCAGGCTTAACATCCATCACTTGAGCCCCTACAGGCACATCAGCTTGACTCAGATTGCTTTCGGGCATGTGACGGCCACGCTTAATGAACATCTGCTTGATGTGTGCAACCACATCATCATCACGACGCAGTTCGACACCCATTACTGTGGCGATGGCATTGCGGGTGATGTCATCATGGGTGGGCCCTAAACCTCCGCAGACGATCACTGCGTCGCTGCGATCCACAGCCTGCTGTAATGAGGCAACGATGCGTTCGAGGTTGTCACCTACTTTCGTCTGGTAGTAACTGTCAATACCGGCGAGCGCTAACTGCTCACCGATCCACGACGAATTGGTGTCAATGATCTGACCCAGCAGCAACTCGGTGCCGACCGCTACCACTTCGCAGTTCACGTCTTCACCACAAAGCGATCATTCAGCAACAAACCACGGTGGCCATTGAAATCGAAGCCGAAAACGATCATCTCAGCGATACCAAACATCAAGACGCAGCCTGAGAACGTGCTTGTGCTCGCACACTGCGACCGTCAAGCAGATACTGAACTCCAGTGATCGTAGTGAAAGCTACCGCCACCCACAGAGCCACAGCTAGAACCGTGTCAGCGTCTTTCAAGCTAGGCATCACAGCCATAGCCAAAGCCACGCCTTGAACAAAGGTCTTGTATTTAGCTGAACGCCGAGCCGGGATCGACACACCCTCACCAGCCCAACGTGCCCTCCAAGCGGTGATACCAAGCTCACGGAACGCCAACAAAGTAACCGGCACCCACCAGTAGCGCTCCACAGCCACCAAGCAGTAAGCAGCTCCGAGAACCACCACCTTGTCAGCGAGCGGATCAAGGAAAGCACCACTGCGGCTAGTGACACCAGACCGACGAGCGACTCGACCGTCAAAATAATCGGTGCCAGCCAAAGCCACTCCCAAACCAAAAGCCGCCCAAGAAGCACCCCGAGTGTCGTCGGCCTGCAGGATCAACAAAAACAGCAACGGCGCAAACAGCAGCCGCGCCAATGTCAACAAATTGGCTGGATGCAACAGACTAGCTCGCGAAGGCACGCCCGGCGAACCTTGTGGCGCTGACCTTGCTTGCCGATCTGGCACACTCGAAACACTCATTCTGAAACACTCATTCTGAAACACTCATGATGTCGCGACGGTAGCAGCCTCTAGGTCACAGCCGAAAGCTCCCGTGACGATGACTTGGGCGAAGGTGCCCGCTGGCAGTTCTGCTGACAGCTCTGGTGACAGGTTGACGACACCATCGATTTCGGGTGCCTCACGGTGGGTGCGACCCACGCCGGGTTCATCCACCAACACTTCAACACTGCGACCGATCAGCATGTCACGACGATAAGCGGTGATGGAATCTTGCAGTTCGGTCAGCTCAGTGAGACGCTGCGAACGCAACGCCGGGTCAACTTTGCCGTCAAGCGATGCCGAATAAGTGCCTTCCTCCTCGGAGTATGCGAAGAAACCGCACCAGTCAAGCTGAGCCTGCTGCACGAAACGCAACAGCAGGTCGTGATCGGTTTCGGTTTCGCCTGGATAACCGACAATGAAATTGGATCGAAAGGCTGCTTCAGGCTCACGGCTTCGAATGGCTTCGATCTTGGCGAGGAAACGTTCACCATCACCCCAGCGACGCATCCGCCGCAGCAAAGGTGGCGACACATGCTGAAGCGACAGATCGAAATACGGCACGCCGGTTGCACAGATTGCGTCGATCAAAGCATCGTTCAGATCCGACGGATACAGGTAAAGCAGCCGTGTGCGCGGCACTCGCTGCGCGACTGCCTCAATGAGCGGCACGATGCGACGCTCGCCGCGGCCCTGGTCACGTCCGTAGGCGGCGAGATCCTGAGCGACCAGCACAATCTCAGCCGCTTCAAGTTGGTCTACCTCGTCCAAGATCTGTCGAATGTCTCGGCTGCGTTGCGGGCCACGGAAGCTGGGAATAGCGCAGAACCCGCAAGCCCGGTCGCAGCCCTCAGCGATCTTCACGTAGGCCCAAGGACGTGGCGACGCAGGTCTCAACAGATTCAACAGATCAAACTCAGGAACTTTCTGCGCAGCTTTCTGCGAGGGCTGCGCTGACTGCGCGGACTCTGACGCAGGTGCCTGACGGCGACCAAGTTGCACTGGTGTTGTGGTGCTGTGGCCTGCGCTGGTCAACGCTGCACCGAAACCGGCTACATGATCGATTTCGGGCAGGTGCTCTTGTAGTTCGGTGCCGTAACGTTGCGCTAGGCAGCCGGTCACCACCAGCGAAGCTTCCGGTGCTTTGCTCTCGGCCAGAGCCAAGATCGTGTCGATTGACTCTTGGCGAGCTTCTTCAACGAAAGCACAAGTGTTGACGATCACCAGATCGGCCTGTTCGTCAGTGCTGACGTGCGCTAAACCGTCGGCTGTGAGCAGACCTACGATCTTGTCGGAGTCAACCTGATTTTTGGGGCAGCCAAGAGTGTGCATCACAAAGGATTGCGCTTGGGCTTCAGAAGGTTTGGCACCAGCACGCTGTGAGTCGGCTGATAGCGATTCGGGTGACACTGCTCTATCTATTCTGCTCTATCCGCTCTATTCTGCCCGCTCTATATCCGTTCTATCCGCCAGCAGTGCCGGTGGGTGGCGGCAAAGTGGTTACGGGCGCTGTGGTGAGAGGCGCTGTGGTGGGAGGCGGCGCGTAGGGGCCGCAATCTCCTGAGACGATGGCACGGATGCGTTCAACACGAGTCCCTGAATCAGCTGGTATCGGAACTCCGTCAGCGTTGGTCAGATGCGGATGAAAAACCCAGTTGATGACTGTGTCACCGTCAAAGTCGATTTGTAGCACGCCGGTTTCGCCGCCCATGCTCTGGCGGGGCTCCCAGATGAAGTTCCCCAGCGAAAAGGCAATCAGCTTCTCGCCGGTGAACACTACCGGCTGCAGCACATGAGGATGATGGCCGATGATTGCATCCGCTCCTGCGTCCAGCAACTGTTGTGCTAGAACGCGCTGCTTCTCAATAGCGCAAGGGTTGCGTTCGACTCCCCAGTGAATCGCCACCACCACAGCATCAGCTGCGGCTTGCGCGTTACGCACCGAGTCAAGCAAGCGCGGTACGTAGCCAACATGAGCCGAAGCTATGCCAGCCGTTGATGGTCCAGCCGCGAAATTCGCTGGCACTATCTGGGAAGCACCCACGAACGCCACGCGAAGACCGCCCTCGGTAGACAGAACCCGATAGCTGAATGCCTCATTGATGTTGCTGCCAGCACCGATAGTGACAACCCCAGCAGCCTCCAGCAGATCAATCGTGTCAGCCAGGGCATCAGGTCCGTAATCCATGGCATGGTTGTTGGCGAGAGTGGCGACCCGAACACCTCCGTTTGCGATGCGCTGAGCAGCCGACGGCGGCGCACGGAACACGAACTGCTTATCTCGGGGTGCGCCCCGGTCGCTGATCGTCATCTCCACGTTTATTAGCGACAGGTCTGCTGATCCCAGTGACGGGTTGAGCCATGCGAAAGGATCTAGATCAAGACTCTCGGAGAGTTCCATCAAAGTGTCGCCTCCCGCGAGGAGAGTCCATTCGGTGGCGGGCCTAGCAGCGGCATCAGCTTCGGTGCCAGCGGAGTCAGCGGGAGTGCTTGTCGTGACCGACACAGGTGTGAAGATTGTCTGTGACCCTGAGGAGGTTTGGGAGGTTTCGGGGGAAGTAACTTCGGGCGTTGCTTCAGATGAGATTTCATTTACCTGACTGCAAGCGACTGCCAGCACAACTGCAACAAAGAGCATTGCAACGAAAGCAAAGCCTGAAAAGCTTGACCATCGCCGGGGTGGCGTGCCAAGCGGATGGGATGCACACCTATGGGCCCGCAACCACATTTAGGATGCCTCCACTAAACGAACCCGGTAAAGCCTGGGCCAGAGTTTGCCGGTCATCCAAAAGGTGTCAGTCTCGGCATCGTGCGCCACACCATTGAGCACATCAATGCTTGCACCATCGGTGTAGCGCAGCACGTCGTTGAGCAGAGGCGCAGCGTCAATGCTGGCCAACACGGTGGTGTTAGCCGGGTTGATCACCAGCAGCCGGTTGGTCTGCCAAACGTTGGCGATAACCAGCCCTTCAACGCATTCAAGTTCGTTCAAGTAATCAAGTCTGCCGTCGTAGTTGGTTGCTGTGATCGCAGCTCTAGCAAGCACTTCGAATGTTGTTGGATCTCTAACGGTGAGATGGTCAGAGCCGTCAGACATGACCAGCACCTGACCCGACATACCGTATTGTGAGCCCTCATCAAGAGCGCACAAACCCCAGCCCTCGCCCTGATAAAAGTGCTCTAACAACAGTTCAAGTGAAGCTCGGTCATAAACCAGCGCTCGACCCGACAGCCAAGTGAGCTGAATAACCCGGTCGCCTACAACTGTGAGACCCTCACCAAAAAGGCTGTCATCTAAATCGACTTTTGCTTTGACCTCACCAGTGATGCTGTTGACCGTTCGCAGAGAAGAACGTCCGAACAGACCTGTGCTTTCGTAGAGCACGCCGTCGGCTTTTTCGAGCCCTTGAGTGAAGGCAGCGGGGTCATGCGGGAAGCTTTCGATGATTTCTACCGTCCAGCGAGCCACTCCCTGAGACGGGTCACCGAGGTCATCAAACAACGTTATGGAGCTCGAAGCGGGAGTCGGCTCAACTACCTCAGCGCTGGATGCCGGAGTCGGCGAATCAACCACGACAGCACTAGTTGTGGGCGACTGATCAACTACCTCACCGCTGGATGCTGGAATCGGCGAATCGACCACGACAGCACTAGTTGTGGGCGACTGATCAACTACCTCACCGCTGGATGCCGGAGTCGGCGAATCAACTACGACAGCACTAGTTGTGGGCGATGGGATGCTGACGGTCGGATCGGTCACAGCGGGGCTGTTCGTCAAAGGTGTCTGCACTTGCGGAGGCGTAACTTCAAGCGAGGTCACAGGAACGTCCAAAGGCGCAGCAGCGGGCAAAGAAACGTTCGGCGAGCTAGTCGTAACAGCACTCAAAGTGTTGCCGGTTGGTGCCGTTGATTCAGGCTGCTGTGTCGTTGAAACGTCGCCGCATCCCGCAACAACAATCACCGCTATCACGCTGCACAGCACCAAACGCATCACAGACATCGCAGGTGTTGCAGGTGTCACAGACACTTGATTGTGCAATTTCACTTTTTTGGTGTCACTTCTTGGTGTCACTTTGTCAACCAGCTAGCAAGGCGATGCTCACCAGCCACAAAATCAGCAGTACCACACCGTCGCTGCGGCTAACCCGATGCCCGATAGCCATATCGGCCCAACTGGTGACGCAGATCACAACCATCATCAACACGCCGAGAGTCTGCACTGGAACATCGCCCACCGAGCCGGGTCCCACAAGAGCAATCACGCCACCCACCGCTAAAGAGTTGAACACGTTGCTGCCCAAAAGGTTGCCTACCAGCAGCTCGGTTTGGCGCTGGCGAGCTGCTGCGACAGCAGTGACCAACTCGGGTGCTGATGTTCCCACCGCCACCATCGTGTATCCGACGAAGCCTCCTGAGAGGTCGAGTGCTTCGGCTACTCGTTCAGCGCCTTCCACCAGCATGTAAGCCGAACCCGCTACCAGTAGCAGCGACACAAGCGTGCGCGCTGTTTCGAGCCCCAAAGCTGGAGGCTCTTCACCGACTAGCTCATCAAGTTCAGACCCGCCTGTGGTGTCAAGCTGCTCAGAGCCGATTGACACGCCTGGGGCGCTGCGAGAACCGCGCAGCACCATCACGAACCAGGCGGCCAGCGCCAGCAGCAGCACAACCCCTTCGATACGAGTGAGATCGCGCTGCACCAGCAACGCAAACAAGGCAACCGCAGCCACCGACACGGCAGCATCACGGCGAACCACCGACGAACTCACTGGAACCACTGCCACAAAAGATGCTGTGCCCAGCACCAACGAAATGTTGGCCACGTTAGAGCCGACGATGTTGCCGACTCCGATGTCGAGACGTCCGTTGACCGCAGCCAGCCCAGACACCAGCAGTTCGGGCGCGCTGGTTCCGAATCCCACAACGATGGCACCCACCACTATCGGTGAGATCCGCAGGACAACCGCCAGCCTGGCAGCGCCACGCACGAACTGGTCGGCTGCCAGCGCCAGCACCAGCAGCCCCACCACAGAAAGAATCAAACCAATCAGCATCAGAGGTAACTCAGAGAGCGGTCAGCCGGAGCGTAGCTTCTCAAGGTCTTCCGCAGTGATTAGAACTTCGCGTGCTTTTGAGCCGGTGGAAGGCCCAACAATGCCACGCTGCTCCAGCAGATCCATGATTCGCCCCGCCCGAGCGAAACCGACTCGCAGCCTGCGCTGCAACATTGAAGTCGAACCAAGCTGGTTCTCCACCACTAAATCCATCGCCTGATCAAGCAACTCATCGTCGTCATCGTCGTTGTTGTTTCTCAAAGAAGGCGGCAGATCTGTAATATCTCTTGAAATACCCGAAGATGCAGTGTGTGTTTGCATTGTTGTTGTGTGTTTGTTGGTGGTTTGTGTGATGTCTTCTGAGATATCCGGCGATGCAGTGTGCGAAGCTTGCTCAGTGTTCGGTCCGGCTTGAGTTTCTGTGGGATCATCAGTCAATACCGACTGCTCGTCAATGAAGTCAGGGGCTTGATCCACCCAGTGCGACACCACAGAGCGCACCTCTGCTTCGGTGACCCAGCAACCCTGGATTCGGTGAGGTGTTGACGACGACGGGCCGAGATAAAGCATGTCGCCCTGGCCGACGAGCCGCTCAGCGCCGGGCTGGTCAAGTATCACCCGCGAGTCGGTCAAGCTTGACACTGCGAACGCCAGCCTTGCGGGAATGTTGGCTTTGATCACCCCGGTGATGACGTTAACCGACGGTCGCTGAGTGGCTATAACCAGATGGATTCCCACCGCTCGCGCCATTTGTGCAATACGGGCGATTGACTCTTCAACGTCGCGTGCCGCCACCATCATCAAGTCGGCTAACTCATCAACCACCACCATCACGAACCGCAGGCTCAAATAGGTCGGCGGCTCACCGTCGGCGCCCCTAACGAGACCACCCAGGACAGGCACAGCTTCAAGCCACTCGGAGTTGTTTTTGCTCCCCTGTGCAAGAACTCGCGCCGAAGGCTCTAATGCACCCGCCGCAACAGCTGCGTTGTATCCGGTTATGTCGCGAAATCCTGTTTTAGAGAGCAGGTCATAGCGACGCTCCATTTCTTTAACAGCCCACCTCAATTTTTCGGCTGCTTTGCTGGGGTCAGTGACCGGCGCTGTAAGCAGGTGAGGCACACGGTCGTATTGACCCATCTCAACCCGTTTGGGATCAATGAGGATCATACGCACCTCATCAGGCGTGGAACGCATCAGCACCGAAGTGATCACCGAGTTGAGACAAGACGATTTGCCAGCACCGGTAGCACCCGCAATCAAAAGATGGGGGGTGGCCGCTAAGTTCATCATCACCGCCTGCCCGTCAATGTCGCGTCCGACGGCCACCTCTAAGGGATGATCCGCCTGAGATGCTTCTTTGGAGTTCAGAACATCACCGAGACGCACAATCTGACGATCAAGGTTGGGTACTTCCACGCCGATAGCTCTGCGACCCGGGATGGGGGCGAGAATCCGTACGTCGGGTGATGCCATGGCGTAGGCGATGTCTTTGCGGAGACTCTCAAGCTTCGCTACTTTTACGCCCTCACCGAGTTCAAGCACGAAACGGGTCACGGTTGGGCCCACCACAGGCTCCAGCAGATGAGTGGGTACATCGAAGCGACTCAGCGTTGATTGAAGCAGTTGACCGCGTTCGGCGACTTCGTCTTTGTCGATGGCGCGTGAAGGTGTCGCAGCTAGCAGATCGGCTGACGGAAGCTTCCACTTCGACTTCCAGGGACGGGACTTCTTTTTGGGTGTTTGCTCATCTTGGCCAGTGCCAGCGGCCTCTAACTCAGGTCTACTCACCGCTGGCAGAGCAGCGTCTTGGCCGATGGTCGCTGCGATTGTTTCAGCATGAGCGTCTTCGCTGGGGTCAGGGCTAGCTCCGCCATCAGCAAAAGGCGGAAATTTTGGCTCTTCAGCGACAGAGTCTTGAGCTTTGGGTTCTCGACCTTCAGGTTCTTTGATGTCGCTAAAGAGATGGATAAAACCGGCGCGCAGCATCCGCCACAACGGCTTCAGCACTGCTTTTAGTGCTGCTGCTATGCGTTGCGCAGCAACCGGCACAGAAAGCTGCGTCACAAAGATTGCTCCGAGCAGTCCCACAAAAATCAGCAGCAGCAGCGACCCCCAAAGAGCAGTCCAGGCGTGAAGGAAGCCGCCGAGCGCTACTCCCAGCGCGCCACCAGCATCACCTAGTTCGGAAACGCCATCTCCCAGGCCGGGGCGCCCGGCTGCTAGATGAAGCAGTCCCGTAGACGACACGAGCAGCAACAAACCGCCTAGCAGCATCCTGATAACTGGGTCACCACTATCGCTCGCTTCTTGCTGTGAAAGCTGCGAGGGCTGCTGTGCAAAGGTTGCACCCGACTCGCCTCCGGCAGGGTCAGTGTCGCTGCTAGCAGTGGCGGTTGTGGTTCGGCTCGCTGAGCGGAGCCGGGCATCCAGCGCTACGGAACCAATCACGGCCAGCCCGACCGGCAAAGCCATGCGCACTAAGCCGAAACAAGCCGCTAGGGCACGGTTGATCTGCTCACCGACAGGCCCCGAAACATCAAACCAGACACTTCCAGCCACAAGCAGAGCAGCCACAATCGCTGCCAAACCCGAAATATCGCGTCGATGGCGGCGGAACACCGAACGAACCGCTTCGGAACTTCGCCGCGAAGCCCGCTTAGACGTGGCTGCGCCCCGCTTCTTGTGTTGAGGCCTGCCCGTTTGTGCAGTTCTACGCGAAGCGGACGCTTCTGCGTCTGATGCCTGCGGTGAGGGCGGCGACGGAGCAGGCGGAGTCACCTTCTTGGCCATGACCGCGACGCTACCAGTGACTCTGCGGCTGCCTGTGAATCTTGTGACCAAGCGGTCGGCTCATTGCGCTCATTCTGGTGAGTATCTGACGACTAATCATCAGGTTCCGCCGATAACTGCGGCGATCACAGGCTTGCGGCGGGTGCGCTCTCTTGAAGTGCGGCGCGCTGTGCTTGTCATTAGATCCTCCAGAGCTTTGCGATCTGTCTCTCCCGCTGCCAAAGCACTGTTCAACTCTTTTTGGACAGCATCACCGATAGCGGCCAAATGGCTTTGCAACGCTGGCTCCTCAACCCAGCCGTGCGTTCTGATCTGCGGACCCGAAATGAGTATCCCTTGGTCGGTGTCAACAACTGCGAACACGGCAACGAATCCGTCGGCGCCGAGTTTGCGTCGTTCTGTCAGAACCTGCGAACCGAGATCTCCGACGGTTCCGTCGACATACACATGAGCTCCACCAACAGAGTCGACATGACGCAAGCCGTCGTCGCTTAGTTCGATGAGGTCTCCGTCGCAGCACAGCAGCACCCGGTCGGTGGTCATACCCATGTCGCGTGCCAGGTTGGCGTGAGCCACTAGGTGTGAATACTCGCCGTGAACCGGCACGAACCACTCTGGTGATGCCACCGAATGCAGCACTTTCAGTTCTTGGCGCTGCCCGTGACCGGTGGTATGCACGTCAAGGTTGCCGGTGTGCAGCACCCGAGCGCCTTGCCTTGCTAGGCCGTTGCGCAACGCTGCGACAGCCGCCTCGTTGCCTGGGATGGGATGCGAACTGAAGATCACTGTGTCGGTGTCGTTGATGTCGATCCACTTGTTGGTTCCCTCAGCCATCTGAGTTAATGCAGCGAAAGGTTCGCCCTGCGAGCCGGTGCAGACGATCAGCACCTGTTCGGCAGGCAGATCTTGTAGGTCGGAGATGTCACAAAGGCAATGACTAGGGATCTGCAGCAAACCCAGCTCACGGGCTAGGGCCACGTTGCGCTGCATCGAACGACCCAGAGTTGCTACTGTGCGGCCGGTGGCTGAAGCCGCTTCGATTACTTGTTGGATGCGGTGAATATGGCTAGCGAACGCTCCCACGATCACACGACGTCCAGCCTGTTGTGCTATCGCTTCACGAAGCACCGCTCCCACGTCGGTCTCAGAGCGTGACGACCCGGGAGCGTCGGCGTTGGTTGAGTCGGCCAGCAGCAGCCTGATGCCGGGGTTATGCGCCAGCGCACCTATGCGTGACAGTGCGGTGCGACGACCATCGACTGGGGTGAGATCAAGCTTGAAGTCGCTGGAGTGCAGGATCACTCCCTGCGGTGTGGTGAAAGCCGTGATCAGTCCTCCTGGGACTGAATGAGTCACCGGCATCACTTCGCATTCGAAGGGTCCGACCGCGAAACGGTCACCGTCGCCGACTTCGCGCAGTTCGGCTCGATCAAGCAATCCCGCTTCGCTCAGTTTGTGATGAATCAAACCGAGCGTGAAGGCCGAGCCGTAGACGGGAAGAGTCAGCGTCGGCAGGCGCTCCAGCAAATGCGGAAGCGCTCCTATGTGATCCTCATGAGCGTGGGTGGCTACGCACGCCTCCACCGCCCCAGACGGACCGCCACTTTCGAGCAGCCATCGGAAATCGGGAATCACCGACTCAACACCGGGGAGTTCATCACCGGCGAACATCCGTCCGCAGTCAAGCAGTACTCGTCGTCCGGCGGTTTCGAGGACGGCGCAGTTTCGCCCTATCTCACCGAGGCCGCCGAGAAAGGTAACTGCGACCGGTGCAGCCAAAGCCAACCGCTGATTTCAGCCGACCGAGTCGGGCGGTGGAGGAGGTAACGGTGCCGAACGCGGTGAAGACGATGGCGATGCAGGCGGTGCGGGTGGAGAAGCCAGCCCAGGAGGCGACACAGGCGGTGCGGAAGACGACACAGGCGGTGCATGCGGAGGATACGACACAGGCGGTGCTGGTGGTGTGGGTGGCGCAGAAGCAGCAGGAATTGGCGCAGGAGACGAAGCTGGGGGCGAAGCGAACAACGACCCCGAAGGTTCGAACAATATCTCTGAGGTTTCGAGATGAGGCTCTGGGGTTTCGGGCTCGTTCAACGCGGCTAGCACTTGGCGTGCTTGGTGTTCAAGACCTTCAGGCTCTGGGCCCATCGGCAGGCGGCAGGGCCCTGCTGGCAGTCCCATGACGCGCAGCATGCATTTGGTTGGTACCGGGTTGGGGGCTTCATCGCTGCTCTCAAAGCGGTAGGAGTCGATTAAGCGGCGATTAATCGCAGCCGCTTCAGACACTCGGCCACTTGCATGAGCTTCGATCATGTTGAGCATCTCAGAGGCCACCCAGTGGGTAGCCACACCGATCACACCAACCGCTCCAACCGCCAGCAACGGCAGGGTCAACGAATCATCGCCTGAGTAAACCTCAAAATCGTCGGGCGCGAGGTCCAACAACCGTGCGGTTTCGTCAACACTTCCGGCTGCGTCTTTGACAGCCACAATGTTGGGCACTTCATGCGCCAAACGCACTAGGGTCTCGGTGGCGATCTTGCGGCCGGTACGCACCGGGATGTCGTAGATGATCACCGGCAGGTCGGAAGCAGCTGCGCAATGCCGAAAATGCGCCTCCAAGCCAGCTTGTGACGGCCGGTTGTAATAGCCAGCCACATGCAACAAACCGGCTGCACCAGCTTGCGCGCAAGCCTCGCTGAGTTCGACAGCGGCTCGCGTGTCGTTGCTGCCAGCACCGGCCACCACCGGCACGTCCACCGCCTTCACCACTGCTGCCACAAGCTCAGCCTGCTCGCTGTGGGTTAATGTGGGGCTTTCGCCGGTGGTGCCAGCCACCACAAGACCTTCGTTGCCTGCCGACACCAGTTGCTGAGCAAGCTGTGTCGCCCCTTCAAGATCAAGTTCTCCGCCTTCAGTGAAGGGGGTCACCATCGCTGTGAGCACACGTCCAAAAAGAGCCATTGCCTACAACTGTAGTTGCATATCGCCAGAGACTTGACGCCTAGTGAGGGCTCGACGCAAGATCAACCCGTAGACGACCACTGTTCCAGCGGTGAAGAAGAACCACTGGAACGCATATGAGAGATGCGATCCCTCCCCGAGATCGGGGTCTGGCACCGGCACCGGCAGGCCGTCGGTTTGTGTCGGTGACTGGGCGCGCAGCCGTATCCAGACATCTTCCACGTCAAGGCCTGTGACCTCGGCAAAGCGGATCAGATCCACCTGTGAAATCTCAGGGGTGTCACCCAACGACACCTGAGCGACGCGCCCGCCGGACACGCTTTCAAAAGCCAGGCCAGCCACTATTACCGAGCCTGTCGGCGCAGCAACACTGCGGTCATCAAGGTCTGCCAGTATGCGTCTCGGCACCCAGCCTCGAACTACAGCGATGATGCGTCCGTCTTGGAGTTGCAAAGGTGTCGCCAACCAGAAGCCGGGCTGTCCCCCACTGCTGCGATTAGCGATCCGCACTTCAACATCGGCGAGGTAGGTGCCTGTGGTAGCGACTGCCGTGTAGTCGGGCGGCGCACCGAACTCGTCAAGATACGCGGCTACGTCAACGGGTTCCGCAGCGATTGCAGCAGCGATCACAGTGTTGTCGGTGCGACGATCATCAAGGCGGCGCAACTGCCACAACCCCAGGTTGAACATCAGCACCACCATCACCGCCACAAAGAGATGCGAGGCGATCCATCCTGGCGATGCCAGCCGACGCATCCTCAGGAGTTCCTGATCCGATGTTTCACCTTCAGCCCAGGCTTTCAGACGCCCAGAACCTCACCGAGCCCGACGGTCACTCCCGGCGGCAAGCTCACCACCTGCTTCGCAGCCAGCAACATGCCCGGCATGAACGCCGAACGGTCAATGGCATCTTGACGGATGGTGAGAGTTTCGCCGACACCTCCGAGCATTACCTGCTGGTGAGCAACTAAGCCTTTGAGGCGCACCGAATGCACCGGTATCCCCGCCGGGCCGCGACCGCCTCGCGTGCCAGGCAGAGTTTCGCTGGTGGTGGGGTCAGCCATCCAGTCAGCGGACGCTTCGGCCATTGCTGTGGCGGTCGCCAAAGCTGTGCCCGAAGGTGCGTCAGCTTTGCGCTCGTGATGCATTTCGATCACTTCAGCAGTATCAAAGAATGGTGCTGCCAAAGCCGCGAAACGTGTCATTAGCACAGCCCCCAAAGCGAAGTTGGGTGCCACGATGCAGTGACTCCGAACGAAAGCAGCCCTGAAAGCCTCAAGGTCTGCGTCACCGATGCCGGATGTGCCGATCACTGCGTGGATACCCGCGCCAGCTAGCACTGCCGCGTTGTTGCGAACCGCTTCCGCCACGGTGAAGTCCACTACTGCGTCAACTTCCGCCTCAACGAACTCCTCAGGGGCACCGCTTGATCCGATAGCGACCAGCAACTCAGTGTCAGGATCAGCTGCTATAGCCCGACAAGCTTCGGTGCCCATTCGCCCTGTTGAGCCGCAAACACCTAGTTTGATCACGGCGCGCCCTCTCAGCGTGAGTTGCGAGGACCGCGGCGTCCGCCACGACGCGCCCGCTGATCGGGACCCAGTTCACCGAAGTCGCGTTCTAGTTGCTGATCAAAGGAATCCTCAAACGAAACCGACCTTGCGCCCGGCGCGGAGCGTCGCTCGCGACCTTCGCCACGACCCGACCCGCCACGCGAACCACCACGGGGGTCGCTTGAGCCACGACGACGCGACGGTTCAAAGTCGTCGTCATATCTTGAACGCCTCGAAAACCCCTCTGACTCCTGTGCAGCCTGGGATTCTTTCAGTGATTTGGGTAGCAGCGAGATCTTGCCGTTGGGATCAACATCTTCGACCACGACCTCCATTTCTTCGCCGAGTTCGAGCACATCCTCAACCCTGTCTATGCGCCTGCCGCCTCCTAGCTTGGAAATATGCACTAGGCCGTCACGTCCAGGGAGGATGTTGACGAAAGCACCGAACTTGGTGATATTGACGACTCTGCCCAGATACTCAGCACCAATGTCAGCGGTGGGAGGATCAAGGATCAGCTTGATCTGGCGCTCAGCTTCCATCACAGCGTCACGGTTGACTGAGGCGATGGCCACAATGCCGACCGCTCCGTCGTCATCAACGCTGATGTCTGCACCGGTCTCGCCTTGAATGGCGTTGATGACTTTGCCTTTGGGTCCGATCACCTCGCCGATCTTCTCCACCGGGATCTCAAAAGAGACAACCTTCGGAGCGGTGTCACGCACATCAGGCCGCGGTTCGATGATGGTTTCTGCCATCACATCAAGAATGTCTAGGCGAGCGGCACGAGCCTGACGCAAAGCGTCGGCCAGCACTGTCGCCGGGATGCCTGCAATCTTGGTGTCGAGCTGCAATGCGGTGATGAAATCAGTGGTTCCCGCCACTTTGAAGTCCATATCACCGAAAGCGTCCTCAGCGCCGAGAATGTCGGTCAGTGTCACCCAGGCACCTTCAGCGTGAACCAGTCCCATAGCCACTCCAGCTACCGGCGCTTTGATCGGCACTCCGGCATCCATCAACGACAACGTCGAACCGCAAACCGATGCCATCGAACTAGACCCGTTAGAGGCCATCACCTCCGACACGGTGCGCACCGTGTAAGGCCATTCGTCATAGCCGGGCACCACCGGGAACACAGCCCGCTCAGCCAGCGCTCCGTGACCAATCTCGCGGCGTTTGGGGCCGCGCATGAAACCAGTTTCACCAGTGCTGAACGGCGGGAAGTTGTAGTGATGGAAGTAGCGCTTCTTGTCGGTGGGCGAAAGATCGTCAACCAGCAGATCGCTGCGGCCAATGCCGAGCGTGGTGAAGTTCAGCACCTGAGTTTCGCCGCGCTGGAACAGCCCTGTGCCATGCGCGGTAGGCACCACTCCGACACGGCACATCAGCGGACGCAGTTCGTCGGTGGCGCGCCCGTCAATGCGAACCCCTTCGCTGACGATGCGGTGTCGCACTGCCTGTTTGGTGACGGAGCGAATGGCGTTAGCGATTTGTTTGGCTGCGGTGGGGTCATCACTGAAACGCTCGGACAGTTCTGCCATGATCTCGGCTGATAGTTCAGCCTCGGCGGCTTGACGGTCGGCTTTGTCAGCGATCTGCTGTGTGGCAGCGATGCGCTCTTCAGCGCTGGAACGCACGGCCTCAAAGATTTCTTCGCTGTAATCAACAGCTAGAGGCACTTCCATTTTGGTGATCGGACCGACCGCGGCGATCAGCTGCTGTTGCAGTTCGATCATCTCACGAATCCAGATCTTGGAAGCTTCTAGACCGCCCGCGAGAACCTCTTCATCCACCTTGGGCACTCCGTCGGCGTAGAGCTCCCAGGTGGCTTCGGTTCCGCCTGCTTCGACCATCATCACAGCCACGTCATCGCCGTCAAGTCGGCCAGCTACCACCATCTCAAAAGCCGCGGCTTCGCCTTCGCCGTAGGCCGGGAACGGCAGCCATTCGCCGTCGGGCGACCAGCACAAGCGCACAGCACCGATCGGTCCGTCAAAGGGGATCGGCGATATGCATAGGGCTGCTGACGCTGCGTTGAGCGCGGCAATGTCGTATGGGTTCTTCTGATCGGCACCGAGCACGGTCGCTACCACATGCACTTCGTTGCGGAAACCGTCACCAAAAGCGGGGCGCAAAGGGCGATCAATGAGCCGGCAAGTCAAGATGGCCTGCTCACCGGCACGAGCTTCACGCCTGAAGAACGACCCAGGAATGCGACCCGCCGCATACATTCGCTCTTCAACGTCAACGGTGAGCGGGAAAAAGTCGGCACCCTCGCGGGGCGCTTTGGCGGCGGAGGCGGTGACTAGCACCACCGTGTCGCCTACCTGAGCTGTTACTGCGCCAGCTGCGAGAGGTGCCAGCAGGCCCGTCTCGAAGGTGACATCTTTGCCTGGAGCGCGCGTCAATGCGCCGCTTACAGAAATGGCATCGGCCATGGGTTTCTCCTTGAGGGACTTCACAATAAGTCCCTGATTACGGCACGACCCCGCCAGTTCCCAGTCGTATCGGTCCCGCCAAGATTTTGACCTTGCTCAAGCCGTGGGTTGCACTTTGAGAGCTTGAGTTTGATGGCCGGGGCCGATACGACTAGCACCGGAGCGGTCGCACCTGAAATAGCTTTGTTACTGGGATGTGTCGCCGGTGAAGCACTTTGGGGTGCATAGCAGCCGGATTCTTAGACGGCTCTTGATTTTTGAGCGGTTTCGCCTTTCTGTGGTTTGAGCCGTCTGTGGTGTGTGAGAGTGTGTGCTTGTGTGTCAGCGTCGCAGACCGAGATGAGCGATCAACGCCCTATACCGCTCGACATCGTTGTTCTTGACGTAGTCGAGCAGCCTCCTGCGCTGGCCCACCAGCATCAGCAAACCCCGCCGACTGTGGTGATCCTGGGTGTGGATCCGCAGATGATCGGTGAGATGGTTGATGCGATCAGAAAGCAGCGCCACTTGAACTTCGGGAGAACCGGTGTCGTTCTCAGCGAGTTTGAAGGCTTCTGCTATTGAGGCGATAGTTTCGGCTTTAGGGGGGAGGCTGGTTGTGGTTGGCATAGTTTCTCCGTCGGGTTTCGGACCCTGCTGCATGACCCGCAGTGCGAAGTCAACAGCCTGCGTGTTCACACACGTCTGGTCTCGCCACTTGACGAGACCCGTAAAGCCTAGCGGTGCAATCCGCTCATCGGCTCAAGCCATGCATGAGGCGAACTTTTTGCTCTGCCCTGCTCTGCCTTGCCAGCAGGCGATGCTGCTGCCAGCGATTGCATGAAACTTAGAGGCTCTATAATATTTTTTAGGTGCATTGGTTGCAATCGATATGCTCAACGTGCTTTAATCAACCACAGTTAGCTCATTAGCAGCAGAAGCTGCGAAATATCGTGAGACCAACGAACAACAACTAGATACAAACAACAACTAGAAAGGAAAACTTATGGGAGCTACATATGTGGATGTTGCGGTCACAAACCCGTTGGCACCTCAACGGACCTGGGAAGGCAATTTCCTTGTGGACACGGGTGCAACTGACAGCATCATACCCCGCAGCAAACTTGAAGAGATTGGTCTCAGCCCCAAACGCCAGTTCACCTATGAGTTGGCCGACGGCAGCCAAGTTGAACTTGATGTCGCTCAGGCGCAGCTTGATTTCATGGGCGAAACCTGCATTGTCAACGTGGTGTTCGGAAACGAAGACGCAGAGCCGCTACTGGGACATCTCCCCCTTGAGGCCACCAATATGGAAGTGGATCCCTCGGGGGGACGGCTCAAGAAGCGGCGCAACGGCAGATACATGGTGGGCATTCGCCGCGTTGATGACTAGCCCTGTACGCGGCTGACAGCAGCAGCGCCGATTATTACATCAAGAAAGGTTGAGGCAGTGGGTGAAACATATGTGACTGTGACAGTCAAGAATATGGCAAACCGCAGCCGGAGTTGGACAGGCGAGTTCTTGGTGGACACCGGTGCCCATGAGACGTTCGTACCGCGCTGTCACCTCGAGGCCATCGGCATTGAGCCTGAAGGCAGCGAGACATACGAACTCGCTGACGGCAGCACCGTGCAATTCGACGTGGGAGGGGCCGTCATCGAGGCGCTGGGGCGCTTCAGCCCTCTCGCAGTGGTATTCGGAGACGACCATGCCGAGCCGCTGCTAGGAGTTATCGCCCTGCAAACGCTCGGTGCCGAGGTGGATCCACGCAACGAGTGCCTGAGACTGCTACCAGCGAAGCGCGCCGTCACCCCGCGACGCGTCCGCAGGCGAGAGCGCGGCGGCTAGGACTCGTCCACCAGAGCCACAGCCCCGAGAAGCTCGTTGAGCAGGTCGTCAAGCAGTGGAGTTCCCCAGGTGAGCAGCACCACATCATCGTTGTCGGCGCACAGCCTGCGGTCAAAAGCGACCGCAACAGGTGCTGTGAACCTAGTGCTGCGGTGGTGGAGGTTCAGCATCCACACCCCGCTGCGCTGTTTCGGGTCGGGCACCAGCATCGCGGCAGCGTCTGGAAGCGACAGCAGCTTGTCGCGTAGGTCTTCGAGGGTCATCGCTGGCTCGAGTTCGCCGTCGGGCTCTGGCACGGCATCAAGGTTTTCTAGAGTTATCGGTGCATCGGCAGCGATTTGTATCGACTCATTTATCTGCTCGAACGCCTGCTCAGGACCGATTGTGCCCATCGCCGCGTCTTTCAGAGTGCCCTCCATGGCAGCAAGCACGGGAGCGCTAGTGCCCAACACATTCTCGAAGCTGCCAAAACGCTCACGCAGGCGGTTGTAGATATCTACCTCGACCGTGTCTTTGTAATACAGGTTATGGACCGCAATTTGTGGCATTCCGCCGATGCGGTCGAGACGCCCGATCCGCTGCTCAACCCGAGTGAAGTTCCACGGCAAATCGAAGTTCACCATCACGTCACAGGTTTGCAGGTTGAGTCCTTCCGACATTGAGTCGGTGCCGATCAAAATCTGGATCTCTCCCGAACGGAACTTTGTCTTGATGCGCTCTTTACCGACCCCGCTCCAGCGACCAAGCGAATTGTCCCACATTTCGCCTGTGCCGCCGTAGTAGCAGGCCAAACCGTTGCGGTAGGTGCCGAGCAGCCGATCACGGATGTAGCAAAGCGTGTCGGTGTACTGAGTGAAGATCACCACGCTGCGGTGACCTTGCGCGAAGTTGTCGGACAGGATTTCTGCCAGCCGCTGCATTTTTGGTTCGTCGGGGGCTAACGCTTCGAGGTCAGCAACGAAGCGGTCAAGTTCTTCAAGTTCGAGTGACGGATCGCTGATGCCTTCAATCGCTAGCTGCACATCATCGCCAGACTCAGCGGCGGCCGAGTCGGGAATCAGCAACGAATCGTCTAACCAGAAAGCGCCCTCCGCTGCGTGAAGATCGTCGTCGTCTAGCAGGCTTGCTGCCGGGCTTTGGCTAGTGAGCGCCTGCCGACGACGCTCAAGCGAGCAAGCAATGGCGTGAAAGCTGGAGGTGAGCCTGCGACGGTAGACCGTCATGATGAAACCCATGCCCCGTGCCCGCGAGTCGCTACTAGCGGAGTAGGCCTCGTAACGAGCACTGATATAGCGGTCGATGCGCTCATACAGTGCTGTGGCTTCGCCGAGGTCATCGAAGTGATCGCAGATCTCACGCTCAGGGATGACAGTGCCCGATGCGAGCTTGCCTCATCAAGATAGGTGCGCAGCGTGTTGCGGGTGGTGCGAAACACGCGGTCGCGCACTGGCGTGCAAGCCCGTAGCCACTCATCCCAGACCAGCCGCTTAGATTTCGCAATGTCTTGGGGCTGGCGCAAGCCGTTATCGGCAAAGTTAGCGATGCGACGCTGCTCTACTAGGCCCACACTCGCCAGCGCCGCCGAGGTTCGTTTGTCTGAGGGGGTGTCAGCCTCCAGCAACTGCGATTTGACCATGGAACGCAAGAAATCCCAGTCACGATCGTTGAACGGTGCGCTGAGTTGTTGAAAATATCGCGCCATCGCTTGATCGCCACTCGCCCAACGTTCGGGCAGGCCAACAAGTTGCAGCAGATCCCATAGTTCGCGGGGATGCATCTGCATCGGTGTCGCCGAAGCAAGCAGCAACGCCTTGAACTTGCCGTGCTTTTTTAGATCGCGCAGCATTACGAGCATCTGGTTTGGGTTGCTGTCGGGTTTTAATCCGCTGCGACGGGCGTGATGGGCTTCGTCGACTAC
This sequence comes from Candidatus Aldehydirespirator catecholifindens, assembly GCA_028283245.1. GTDB lineage: Bacteria > Actinomycetota > Acidimicrobiia > Acidimicrobiales > Aldehydirespiratoraceae > Aldehydirespirator > Aldehydirespirator catecholifindens. The sequence continues at coordinate 27,351 of JAPYNU010000072.1, forward strand.
TACTAGATCCCAGCCCGGCGCGTTTAGCAGTCTCTGGCGATGGACTCGCCTGCGGGCCAGATGCGACGATGCCAATAGCACCGGCACTGATGCCCACGGATTGCTGCCGGACTTAATCGGGCGGCGACGAGGCGGGTCACTGAACACTAGGTTCGTGCCGTCAAGGCGAGGCACATCAAGACAGAACTTCTCTTGAAGTTCTTGTTGCCACTGAATCAGCAACGACGCTGGAACCAGGATTAGCGCACGGTTTGCTCGGCCCGACAACAGCAGTTCGCGCAGTATCAAACCCACCTCAATGGTTTTGCCGAGACCCACTTGATCTGCTAGCAGATACGACCGCGGCCAAGTATCAAGAACACGGCGAGCGATAGCCAGCTGATGTGGCCACGGCTCTAGCGCTGCCGATATGAGCCCTACACCTGTGCAAGTGGCTGGCGCGTTGCGGATCTCCTCAACGACTTTGACTCCGCGATCGGGTTCGCTAAACGGTTCGAGGGTTGTGTGCTCGGCGGGATCAAAGTCAGGGACTACATAGTCGTCGGGCACCATTTCTAGAAGCTGACGCTTGAAGGCTTCGGGCAGTTTGACTATGCGCCAGCCTGGCATAGCAGCACCGCTCCAGAGTCGCTCGAAGTCCTGCACTTCGGGTGCGCCATAATCGTCCCATGACTCAGACTTCCATGACATATAAGCCTTGAACTGCTCAAAGTTGCGTGACCAGCCTTGTGACGATTCGTTGATGCTGCCACTGAACGCCACTATGTCACCGGCAGCGTCATACAGGATCCCGGATTTGGAGTGGAAGTAGCGTCCGTCGTTTTCGGGATGATCGGTCGCCAGCGGCGCACCAGTGGGGCTACTCGGCACGCCGACGCGTATCTCTAGGCGACCTTGGCGCACTAGCCAGGCGATGACCTGCAAACGCTGGCGAGCCATATCGTCTTGAAGCAGGCTCGCCGTGCTGAGACGCTGCGCTAGCACTGCGTCGAGTTCTGCGGCAAGTTCTGGAGCGCCGAGCATGGCTTCACAATCGGCGTGGCTGAGTTGCACTCCAACGATCATGCGTATCGTGCCGCCACCGTTAACGAATCGCGCCAGTCCTGCGGCAGCGCTCACAAACGCTGAGGATGCAAAATATCCAGCGATGCGGTCATAGCGGATCGCTCGGCTCAGGATCGGCACATAAAAGTCGTTAAGCAGATCGCCGCTAGCAGACGAATAGCTGGGCTGAAGCTGCAAACCCCGAAAACCGTTCAAAGATGCTGCCCCACTGAGGTCTACGAATAGTTGATGGTTTGTTGCTCTTGAGGGAGCGGGGACTCGGCCCGGAGACTGATGTCGCTGAAGTGAGTGGAGATAAGCGAATGCAGCACCTGAGCCTCAGCCACATTCCACGAACCATCCGACTTGCGAGTGTTGGGCAGCGCTGCTGCGAGAGCGCCTAAACAGCTCTTGAAGTCGGTGTCGTTGCGTAAGCCGCGTTCATCTAGCCACGCTTTGGCGGTGCTCAGACCATCAGAGGCGGCCACATATATGGCCGTGTGAACCGCGTCGATCTGGCGGCTGAAAGTGAAAGCGGCCCGATCCACGCCAGCGCCGCTGCGACGACGCTCATCAGGGGTGCATAAAGTGACCTTGCCTGCGGATGCTGAAACGATCCCCTGTGACCGCAAATCTTTCATATCTAAGCCACCGGTTGCATAGGCGAGACGGCGTGCATCATCAAACGGAAAAACCCTCGCACCGAAAATCTCCCAGGCCAGGATCGTGAAATCGGTTACCGGATCAAAACCGGCCTGCGATCCGACCAAGCGAGCCAGCATCAAGCGGGTTACTTCAGAGCGGGCAATGTTGAGCGCCTCCTCAGGCTGTAAACGCCGCGAACGTCCATCCTCGCCAGCCTCAGCAGCATGCACAGGCCAACTACGCGACAGCACCGACAAAGCCGGGCCGTAAGTGGCGAGCATTAGATCAACACCGCTTAGGCCGTTGCTTTGCGCTTGGTGCAAGGATGCCGCTACGGCATCACGCAGTTCGGGTTCGATGTCGCTGAGATAGCGCAACCCAGCATCGGCGCTGCGTGCTGGTCGTTTGCGGCACACCAAAAAGATTGTTGAGTTGGCTGAGTTCTGTCGGGCTTGATGCAGCGAACTCTGCGACTCGGTGCGTACCGGCCATGATGTTTCGATACTGAAACCGGCTTCTAGCAGCGCCGTGCCCAGAGCATCCCAAGCGTCAGCGGCTTTGTGGGTGAACATCACGCACATCACCCCTTCGCTGCGCAGCACTCGACGGCATTCTGAGAAGATTGCCGACATTTTCAAGGTGTAATCGTCGTGAGCCATCTCGTTGGCTCGATGACCAAGCGCAGCGAAACGGGATTTGTTTTTGACAGCTTCCTCGGCTTTGTTGGTGAGCTGTGCCGCGAAACTTTCAGGTTGCACATGCCCGAGAGTGCGTTTATGCCACACATAGAAGTAGTCCGACAGTTCAGCATATTGCACGTTGTCGTAGTAAGGCGGATCAATACACACCAACGTTCGTGACTCATCTGGCACCTGCGCAAGGTTGGCGGCGTTGGCGTTAGTAACGGTCACTTCAGCGCGTGGCACAGCAGGCATCCCGCCAAGATCAGCCGACTGTTGAGACCCGGCATCAATAAGCCCAGCTATGCCCTTGTAAGCATCAAGCATCTGCGACAAGCACCAGGGATAAAGCTCGCGTCCGCCCTCAAACTCGCCAAAAGTCTTCTTAAACGGAAAAGCGTGGACGCTGAACGCGTGAGCAAGTTTCTGACGGCTTACATCCCAGCCCGCTTGGCGGGAGTTGTAATCCACGGCTTTGGCGTTGATCATGGCTAGCAGTGTTAGTACGGCATCGGCGCGGGCTGGGTCGCTGGGATATGCCTTGCGTATCTCGGGTATCAGCTTGCGGTATTCCTCCACGAAGCAGCCATGCACCAGCAATTGCCGTGGTGTGAACATGTCACGCCAATACCCGACACCGTAGTTATGAGGCTCTTTGGTCTTGTCTCCGGTTGGCACGGGCTCATCGGGCAATATGTCGGCGGCTTGCCACTCTGGTAGCAGCCGCTGCAACTCTGACTCGGCCTCAGCGATGCCTTGTAGGTCTGTGTCGGTCGGCGCACGAAAGCTGCGTTTCTTGCCGACCCGCACCGCCACCGCGTAAAGCAGATCACCCATACGACCAGCTTGGGCTTCGGCACGGATGTAATCACCGTCAATGACTTGACCATCCCAGGGTGACACTGCTTTGCCTCGAGTCCATGTAGCTGCCGCTTTCGGGTCGTAACCCGCTAGCGCTTCACGCCCATCAAGAATCTCAAAATCAGGTTCGTCTAACTCCACTGCGTTGCGCTGTGTGATCAGCCGCACCGCTACCGGTTGATCATCTCGCCGCAACGACCAGTCCCCCGCCAAAGGAACCGTCTTACCAGTCCGAGGACAAGCCACAGTCCGCGCGTAGATGAACGAAACGACACGCTCGTTGGCATCATCTAGCGGGAACCATCTCACTAAGCGGCCCTTGAGGCGCTCTACCAGTCGATTACCCCATTCGTCTAAGTCCTTAAGCAAATCCAAGCCGTAGACGAATGGCATCGTGACTCCGCTGCGCAGCACGGCGACTGCGACCGGGTTCAGTTCGTTTGCCAGTGTTGGGAGACCGTAACGCAGCGCCTCAAACGGAATGGATCCACCGCCAGCGGTTGGGTCAATAACAGAAGGAGTAGCACCCCAGACATAACTCAGCACCTCATTCAGACGCGACAAATCCTCAGGTGTTGGGCTGTTCTTGAAAGCCTGCTTGTAGTCGTAGGCATTTCCCTTCGTTGTGGTGCCCTTCGCTACCGCTTCATCGATTTGCTTGCGGGCTTTTACTGGGTCGCCGAGGATTCCGCAGAGCTTCAGGAACCACTTGCGGTAGGCATCCTCGGACTGCAGTTCGTCGTATTGGCGGAACTGCTGCGCCAGATCAGGTGACCAGGCGGGCATCAAACTGCCAAGCACTGCCGCAGCGCTAGCCACCAACGGACGCCGAGCCCACCAAACATGCAGAGTCTTGATTTTCGGGAACTGCCCTGGGATCGGAGCGCTCTCACGGACACACTCAATGCCGATCTCCTCAACAGGTAGCCAGTCCTCTATCAGCACCCTCGGTCGGGTGTCGCTGCTTTCGCCAAACTCGACTGAGGGCATCTCAGTCATCGGCCAGAAGTATTCGCAGTGCCCGCAGTGCTCTGTTGCCAGCGCTGCCACGGACTTGGGCATACCAGTAGAGGCACTCCTCGTCACCCAGAGACTCAATGCCCGCCAGCACTGCTGTGCGCCGTTGACCGCTGCGCATAGGCGACACTGCGAGAGTCGTCAAGGCGAGACGAACCCCTGGTGTCTGAGTGAGGTTGAACGGCCGTTTCCTGGTCGAGTTAAGGGTCTCTGGTGAGTAACCGTCAGCGATGACTGCGCTGGCCACAGCCCGCTTTAGCGGGGCAGCGTGCTGCGGCGATATTGCAGCCACCGGCTCAACGCTGATCTGTGACTCTTCGCATAATGCGAAACCCCACTCGTTGTGGGTGTCGGTGATCAGGCGGAGCACAAAACGCCTCTGCGCTCGATTAGGAACCGGCACGCCGGTGCGATGACTCGGCTGCGTCAGTGCCTTCTGACGCTTCGGCAACAAGCGTCACATGACCTGGCGCAGCCCGGCGCAGCACCGCAGCCAAATGCTTAAAGTCGGATCCTGCGCTGTCGAAGCCGTCAGCCAAAGAAGCGGTCAGCGTCAAGCTGCCGGTCATGTCCGAAGCACTGTCAAGCGCCTTCCAGAAAAGCTCAAAGACTTCAGCGCAAGCTTTGGCAGAGCCCTCAAAGCGAACTTCGGCTGTGCCTGACGGGTCGGTGAACTCTGCTGCTGCTTCAAGCTTGAAACGCAACTCGAAACGTGGGAGCTGCGGCACGCACATCGCCAAAATCCGAAACGGTTGTAAACCTTGAGCGGTTTCGGCGTTTACCCGAACCTTGATCTCCGACAGGTGACGAACGCCAGCGTCACGAATGGCATCATCAAGCTTCTGCAACGCCTCAGCAGCACTGCCTTTAGCTTCTAGGAGGCTTTTGGCGGCTGGGGTCTGCTGGCCGTTTTTGGCCTCTGTGCTTTCAGGTGTCGGATCGGTGCCGGGGGTTTCAGTGTCAGTTGGCGGCTCAAGCAGGCCGAGTTCCTCAGCTCGTTTGACTGTGTAAAGCATCACCTCGGCTGAGATGCTGATGCTGCCTGGTTGCTTGTCTTGTATATACACAGCGTCCGACGTTGTGTCGTGGCAAATCCAAGTGCCGTTGCTTATACCGGCGTTGATCGCCTTAACGATCAACGCCTGGTCAAGTGCGAGGGTTTGTGACGGGTCGCGCCATGGCGCACGCGCCAGCGCCTCGGTTGATATTTCTTCGCTCTGCTCGAATCCTGATGACCGAGCCAGCGAGTCGGTGGCTGGTGGCGTGTCTCGAACCTTCGAGTAGCGGCGCATCAGCTTGAGCACATGCTCGGTTTGTGAGCCGCTCGCTTTGCCTTGATCCGCTGGCGGCAAAGGCAGCGCCCGAAGCTGCACCCCGCCGTCGCTGCGGGCTCGTTCAGGCCACCAGACATGCTGATAGGCACGGCTCAGCGCTAGGCGCGACTCCAGTTCGGCTTTGGCGGCGAGCTCTTTCAGCTTCTTGACCACTGCTTCGCTGAAGTCACCGCTGCGCTGTCGCGTTACGACACGTTTAGCAGCCAACTCAAAACTGATTTTCTCTCGGGCCCCAGAAATGTGATCTGCTTCAGCCACTACAAACACCAAGCCGTTACGGAAAGTTCGCAGCGATTCGGCAGCACCGCTGCGATCAGCGATCAAGCGCACCAGACGCGGCGGTGCTGAAACGCCCGACTTGATGGCTTCAGCCGGGCTCATAACCACCAACTGCAAACGTGGCGCATCGGATACATCACCTGGGGAAGCCGGGAAGTTGACCGTCTGCAACGCTCCCGACGACGAGAACAAGCTGCGAACTTTTTGCTCTAGCTCCTCGGTGATCTCCGACTGAGAAATGTTGGAGATTTCGGTGGCGACGATCTTGTTGGCGTTGGGTTCCACACGAAAACGCCATCTGCCACCGTCGGAATGCAGATGCCAAGCCACTTTCAGTGATTCGCTCAGCGCTTCATCCAAAAGCGCCGGATCTTCATGCGGGCGCAGCGTCCCTAAGTAAATGTCGGCGGCGCTAGCACCGTGGGATTCACCAGCGACGCTGTGACAAAACACTGTGGTGCATCCACGGCGGGCCGGTCGTTGCTGTGGCCAGCGCTGCGAATCGACACTCACCGCGTGGGAGGCTTCACCAGCGAAGTCTGCTACCGCGGGCGGGTCGAGCTCGGCTCGATTGATTCCACCGGTGATGCAAGAACGCACCGTTGCGGCTTCAAGCGGCAAGTCACCGAGGTTGATGATCGGCAGGGGCGTGCGTTGCGTGACGGGCTCGTTGTAGAGCACGGCCAGCGACTCGGCCAGCAGTTTCAATGCGCCGCGGGCTCGCTGGAAACCGGGCAGAGGCCCGATGCGCTTGTCGAGACAATCAATCAGTGCCGGATGAAACGGATAGCACGTCCTGATCCGCTCGCAATAAGAAGCTGGATCATCCGCAGCAGCACCCAGCGACTGCGGCTCGCGTTGTGACAGTTCGGCGTAAAGATCTTTGAAGGCTGCTAAGGCTTGCTCGGCTGCTGTGTCATCAACATGTTCAAGCAGACGTCGGCGCAGAATGTGACCGATTTCGTAGTCATCAGCGGGGCGTCCGACTGCGCCTTTTGAGCGGGCCATCACGTCATGAGCGGCTTCGCTGGTGCTTTCGATCGAAACGCTTGAGATCGCTTCAGCGACTTTGTCGGTGGATGACGCAAATGCTGTCGTGCCGGTAGCGAGAGTGAAAATCAGCCGCACTCTCGGTGCTGCTGTGACCGCTTCGAACAGCACCTTCAACGCTTGGATCGTGGCTTCCTCTTGGCGGCGCACGTCGGGATTTTTTGAGCTGGCTAACTGGCTGAGATGCAGCGCCAGTTCGTCGATGACGATCAGAGTGGGGTGCTGACCGAAGGCATCCATCCACAACTGTTTGCCGGGAGCGGTGCGTTCGCGGTCGCTGCGCTCAAAGCGTTGCCATGTCTCGGGCCCGAGTTGACGGGCGATCTCACCCCAGAAAGTGAAGGTGGTGACAGCCGTGGAAGGGTCTGTGAGCCCGTTAACGGGATCAAGTTGATCGCCGACCACGGTAGCTACAGCGCACGGCTCATCAGGTAGCAGCGACGGATCAACAAAATCCGCCGCGTTGGATGGTCGCGCACCTTTGGCGAGATGCCAAAGCGCGATCAGGCCGTGAGTTTTGCCTCCCCCGAAAGAGGTTTCGTAGCGGTAAACAGCGTGATGCGCGTCAGGGTGAGTTTGCGGCGATGCCCCCCCCCCCCGCGGGGTTGAGTCGCGAGAAGGTGCTAGCCAGCAAGTCTTTGAGACCTTGCGTAGGGTAGGTCAACGCAAAGAACTGCTCGGCATCGGCATAGGCTTCATAGCCGGGAGCCGCGAGCACAACCTGGTCAAGTTGCGCGGCGAAGTGCTTCTCTTCTAGACCGCCTTTGAGTACTTCGGCACGCGGTTTGCAGGCATCTCGAACGTCTATGACTGCGCCTGCGCTATCCACGGAGGCGAAGCCTACACCGATGATCTTCTCATCGCTTAGCCCGTAGCTACCAGACGGCGTGCCTGCAAGATGCTATGTGGCTGCTATGTCGCTATGTCATATTAGTGTTATATTATGATTTATGATGATAATATGAGCTTTTTAGAGGCAGCTTGCTAAGGTGGTTCGTGAGGGCAATAGCACTTAAAGCCAAGCACTAGAGGAAGGTTGAGACAGTGGGTGAAACCTATGTGACTGTGACGGTCACGAACCCTGCCGACCCAGAGCAGTCATGGCAGGGCGAATTCCTTGTGGACACCGGTGCCCACGACACTGTGGTTCCCCGTAAACATCTCGAGGCGATCGGCGTTAAACCCGAAAGTGATCGGGTATACGAGCTTGCCGACGGTGCCCTAGTCAACTTCGATGTAGGCGGCGCAAAGCTCGGATTTCTGGGCAGGAGCACACATGTAGATGTGCTATTCGGCTCGGATCAAGCAGAGCCGCTACTTGGTGTGATCGCCCTGCAAGCCATAGGTGCCGAAGTGGATCTGCGTAACGAACAACTTGTGCTCAAGCCTGTGCTGCCGCTCCCCACCTTGCGGTTGCCCCGCCAGCGCAGCTAGTGGCAATAGCACCAACCATTGCATCAAGGAAGGAACAACGACAATGGGTGAAACCTATGTGACTGTGACAGTCAGCAACCCTTCAGAACCCGAACGAGCCTGGACAGGCGAGTTCTTGGCCGACACAGGGGCGACCCTCAGCGTTGTCCCGCGCAAGCGCCTCGAAGAGATCGGCATAGTCCCCACAGACGACCGGTTCGCTGAGTTGGCAGACGGCAGCGTTATCCGCCTTGAAGTAGCTGTCGCAGGTCTCGAATTTGTCGGTGAGCGCACCCTCGGGCTGGTGATTTTTGGCTCTGACGATGCCGAACCGCAGCTCGGTGAAACCGCCATGCTAGGCGTGGGAGTCAAGGTGGACACCGTCAACCACTGCCTCGAACCCGCCAAGATCCGCGCCTAGCTGACAGCCGTATCGCTCGCAAACAGCGACCAAAACACAGAAATGAACCAGCACAAAACAGAAAGGACAAGATTATGGGTGAAACATATGTGACTGTGACGGTCAGCAACCCTTTAGAGCCTGAGCGCTGCTGGACAGGCAAATTCCTAGCCGACACTGGGGCGACCTTCTGCATTGTCCCGCGCAATCGCCTTGAAGAGATCGGCATAGTTCCCATATCTAGTCGGCATGTAGAACTGGCCGACGGCAGCATTACGCGCCTTGAAATGGGAATCGCAGGCATTGAATTCATTGGCGAGTACACCGCTGGCAGGGTGGCATTCGGGTCCGACGATGTCGAACCACTGCTCGGCGTGTTGACCATGCAAGAGGTGGGGGTCAAGGTGGACACTGTCAACCACTGCCTCGAACCCTCCAAAGCCCGCGCCTAGCTGACAGCCATGCCGCTCGCAGATAGCGACCAAAACACAAAGCAGTCCGCCAAGAAGCTTCTGTGTGCTAGCTGTTGGCGGTGACCGTTCTCAGAACTCGGCGGCTAGAGCTTCTTCGAAGCTTGCCTGCTGTGCAATGAGCGCGCGATAACGCATCACATGGCGGGGGCGGTTGAATCCCAGCACCCCAGTAATACGCCCAGCACGGCCGTAGATCGCAGCAAAGCGGCGCTCTTGCAAAGACCCAGTCACCACTTGGATCTCATCATCAGGGCGAACCCGTCCCGCTAGTTGAATCTTGCGATCGTACTGATCGCTCCAAAACCACGGCACTGGCGCGAACGGCTCCACGCTCTCATCTAACAGCCGTCGAGCTGCGTGAGTTCCTTGAGCAGCCGCGTTATCCCAGTGCTCGACACGCATCATTTCGCCAAAAAGCTCATTGGGCCAGCGTGCAACATCACCAGCCGCTACCACCCCGGGCGCTGCTGAGCAGGTGGCATCACACACCACGCCATCATCCAAAGTCAAACCCGAACCGTGAAGCCATTCAGTGTTGGGGATTACTCCAATGCCCACGACTACCACATCAGCATCAACACTTGAACCATCCGACAACACCACACTTTGCACACGATCGGTGCCTACCACGGCATCCACCCCCACGCCGGTTCGCAGATCCACGCCATGATCGCGATGCATTTCGGCGCATACGCTGCCCATCTCATCGCCGAGCACTCGGCTCAGCGGATTGGCAAGCGCTTCCACCATCGTCACCTGCAAGCCGCGGCCGCGCGCTGTTGCGGCTACCTCAGCACCGATGAACCCTGCGCCCACCACAACCACCCGCTGCGGCGAAGCCTCGAAATCAGCGCGCAACGCTAAGCAGTCGTCCAATGAGCGCAGCACATGCACCCCGGCAAGGTTCTCGGTTCCAGTCAGGGTGCGACAGCGCGCCCCAGTGGCGATCACGAGACCGTCAAAGTCAAGCGTCTCACCGTTTTCGAGAGTCAGCCGACGTGAAACCAAATCCAGCGCTGCAGCTTTTTCGCCGAGCCGGATGTCGATGCTGTCAGCAGCCAGTTCCTCGGCATCGCTCAGAGCGGTTCGCTCGGGTTCCCAGTCACCTGCCAGCACCTGCTTAGAAAGCGGCGGACGGTCATAGGGAAGATGCGGCTCTTCGCCCAGAAGCGTTATCTGGCCTTCAAAGCCAGCGCGACGCAGCGCTTCGGCGGCGTTCAATCCAGCAAGCGAAGCCCCGACAATCACCACAGAACCAGACGACAGGTTCAGCGATTCAGTCACAGCAGAAACGAACCTAGCCTCGAACGGGTTCGCAGGCTCGGGCTTAGTAATAAAGGCAGTTGTTGAAGCTGGCTGGGACGATCACAGCGAACTGGACTAATCCTCAGCAATAGAGATGGCCTGCTTAGGACAGCGCCGCACGCATTCCTGCACCCGTGCGCGGTCAGCCTCGTCAGGGGTTTCGTTGAGGATGTAAAGAAAATCGTCGTCGCGCACCTCGAAAATGTCGGGTGCGATCTCCATGCAAACGGCGTTGCTCTCACACAGATCAAAATCAACAACTATGCGCATGAGGTTTGACTCCTAAGGTTTGAGGGGTTTATTTGCCATTGCTGTGCGTGTCGCCTGCCGCGACTCGTGTCGAATGACTTTTGCGTTGCTCTAGAGCATTACGCCAAAACTTAGCCTGTCTTCGCCGCGACACTAAAACCGAAGCTCAGGCTAGGAACTCGGCTACGCGGTCTTTGGCTTTTAGGTCGCCGAGGGGTCGTCCGATGATGGCCCTATCGCCGCGCATTAGCACTGGACGCTGCATAAGCCGCGGGTACTGCAACAGCACCTCCACCACCGCCTCGGGGTTAGCTACGTAATCGTCAGCATTGAGCCCCAGTTTGGTGAATTGTGAGTCTTTTCTGACCAGGTTCTCAACCGGATCCTCTAAACGTTCAACCAGGCTCTGCAGCGCTGCTCGGTCTGGACGATCCGACATGTAGAGCACCACATCAAAATCCACGCCAGCATCCGTGGCGACCGCCACAGCATTGCTTGAAGAGTTTCAATGCTTGTTGTGATAGATGGTTACTTCAGCCATAGGTGTCGGCCTCCTTGTTGTTGTTTAGTTGGCGGCATCTTGGTAGGCGGACAAGATCGGCTCTATCTCAGCGGCAGCCCACTCCTCACCTTCGGTGGCAAGAATGTCTTCGGCTTTTCCGGTCAAAGTCAAATGACCATCCCTGCTGAGCACACCCAGTACACCGGTGCGGAAACGGCCCCGAGCGTCAAACGCTTTGGCATCCAAAGAGGGGTCGGTGTATCCCGAGAACAGCATCGGGCCGCTCACCCTCACTTCGCCCTGAATACCCGCAGGGGCGGGTGCCTCGCCGCCGTCAGCGCCGACCGCCACGATTGACACCCGGCAGCCGGGCACTGGGCGACCAGCGCTATGAGCGAGTTGTTCGTCACTGTCGTGCGGTGATCCCTGCACAATCATCGGGCATTCATGCATGCCGTATCCGTGGGCCACGGGCACACCCATCTGCTCTTTCACTTGGAAGTAGAGCTTCGGCGCAATTGCGGCCCCCGACCCTGCCAGCAGCCGCAGCGCAGGCATGGCTGGACGTCCGTTTATTTTGCGTGAGCGGCGATCTTCAGCCAGAAACATCCGGTAGAACGCTGCTGAACCGCCAGCCATAGTCACGCCGTGACGAGCGTAGATCAGCATGGCATCAATCGGATCGAAGTTCTCAATGAGCAGAGTGGATGTCCCTGCTGCAAGCATCATGATGATGTAGCACGGTCCGCGAATATGGGCGTATGGAAATGCAATCGAGCCGACATCGTCGGTGCCAGCTTCAAGCGCCTGCATCATGGCGAGACCGCCAGCAAGCAGCGACGCGTCGGTGTGCTTCACGCCTTTGGGGGCTGAGCTGACACCGGAGGTGCCGAAGTTGTAGTAGAGCCAGCGCACCGCATCAGACGCACTAGCGGGCTGCTGGGGCAGAGTCGCCGGGTCGTCCTCGGGAAGGTCCTTGTAACCGTTAAGCACTGTTACTGCGTGCTCAAAGCAGTCATCAGGCTCATCAAGGATTTCGGTGAGCATGGCACCATAGTCGAAACCGCCCCAGACACCCGGATGGATCACCAACTGCGCCTGGGTCTGGCGAATGCAGAACTCAACTTCGCTGCGTCGATAGACGTGAACGATTGGATTCTGCACGACACCGAGCCTGCTGAGCGCGAAGCTCAACACCACGGTCTCGATGCGGGTGGGCAACATCCAGGTAACAGGCGTGTTTTCGGTCACACCCATTCGGTGAAGTCCCGCCGCCACCCGTTCTGCCTGATCCTTGAACTCGGCGAAACTCATCACATGACCCGAGTCATCAATCAACATCTTTTCGTCGGGAGTAGTCGCCACCCTCTGGCAGAGCAGATCCCAGATTGAGGATGCTGCGTGGATCGGCTCGCTCAAGTCAGACCTCTTCAGGGTATTTTTCAGGGTTTCTCTGCCTGATTGCGACCATGCCCAAGGCAAGCTTCAAGCATGTTTGAAAGGGTTCAGGCAATCTTACAAGCCTAGTTGTCATGCTCAGCACGCGCCGGAGCCCGTCAGTGAAATGCTGACGGGCTCCGCACGGTCCCTGGAGGGGGTTGGTGGATCCGGGTGTCTCGAATCCTGATGCTTTGACCCGGTTCCTGTTCAGTAGGTTACATCATTGTTACGGTTATGTCACACTCCGGTTGGCCGATTTTCTTAAAGTTTCGGCAACATCACCTAAAACTGCGATAAATCAAGGTAAAACCGTCGTTAACAGATCATCAGCCACTGCGACAGCGAACCCTCCAAATATGTCAGAAACACGTATGTCGGAAACACGGTCGGGAGTGACATCGTGAACAGATCATCAGTCGTCGCGACGGCGAACCCTGAACTTGAGCGCAGTTGCTCCAAGATCAAAATGCTCTCTGAGACTGCGTTCGATGTAGCGAAGATAAGTGCGCGGCAGGGTGCGATTGACGAACAATGTGAAGGTGGGCGGGTCCGCGGCCACCTGTGTGGCGTAGAGGATGCGAGCGCCTGCGGGTGCAGGCTGAGCACTCTGAGCGGCTCTCACCACTTCGTTGACTCTTCGCGTCGGTATGCGCGTTCGATACTGCGAAACAGCCGAGTTCAGCGACGGCCACAGCCGTGAGACACCCTTGCCGCTGAGCGCGCTGACATGCAAAACCGGCGGAGACCCCAAAAATTTCAGCCTGTCGGCGACATCCAGACTCACCTTGCTGCGATTCTCGGCATCAAGCAAATCCCACTTATTGAGCAACACCACGATCGGACACCCGGCAGCATCAACACGTTCAGCCAGTCGCTGATCCTGATGGGTCACACCAACCGACGAGTCGATCACTAGCAGCGCCACATCAGCAGAGTCCACCGCACGCAAGGCTCGCAACAGCGAGTAATACTCGGTGCCGGAGTTGATGCGTGCCCGACGGCGCATTCCGGCAGTGTCAATGAAGCGCACCGGGCCTTGGTCGGTCTCGACAAGTGTGTCGATTGAATCGCGGGTTGTGCCGGGAAGGTCATGCACAATGGCTCGATCTTCTCCGGTCAATCGGTTAAAGAGAGTCGACTTGCCGACGTTAGGGCGGCCCACGAGCACCACCGAGAACGCTTCGGCTGCTGCTAACGCCAAGTCGTTTTCACCTATACCGTTTTCACCTATACCAATGCCAGATATGGGGCTGGGATCATCAACCGATGCCGCCTGAGTACCTGTTGTTGCGTTGAGTCGAGCTGTCAAGTCGTCCAACAGGTCGCCGGTTCCTAAACCGTGAAGAGCGCTCACTTGATGAGGGGTGCCATGCCCCAGCGCAAGTAGTTCCCAGGCCAGTTCGCCACCGCCGGAATGATCAACCTTGTTAGCCACCACCAACACCGGCACATCAGCAGCGTGAAGCACTTTGGCCACCTGCTCATCATCGACTGTCACCCCCACTAGGGCATCCACCACGAACAGCACTGCATCAGCCTGGCTGACAGCCTGCTCGGCTTGCGCGCTTACCTTGACCTCAAGAGCGTCACCGCCAGCGCTCCAGCCGCCAGTGTCAAGCAGCGTGAAGTTCTGGCCCTGCCATTGAGCGTCAAGAGCTTTGCGGTCGCGGGTCACGCCGGGACGCTCCTCCACGATCGCTTCGCGCCTTCCCAAGATGCGGTTCACCAAAGTCGATTTGCCAACATTGGGCCGTCCCACCACAGCCACAACCGGACTCGACAATCCTGAGCCTGCGAATCTCGCAGCGAAATCGCTCATTAGCCGTATTGCAGTTCAGTTGCGTTCGAGCGCATCACGCAAAGCCTGACCATGGGTCGAGACGATCTCCACTCGGCGAGGCAACTCTTGCGGGCTCGTGCCGTCAAGGAAACGACCCCGGCTGAGGCAAACATCGGGCAGCAGGTAGCGATCCCCTTCGGGCTGCTCGGCAAGCACCCGAGCCACATCGCTGCCAACCATCAAGCCTGTGACACCAATATTGCCGCCAAAGAACTGGTTCTGCACTGGCAGCACTCGCACGTCACTGCGATCCAGCGAAGCTACAAGCGGCGACACGACTGCTGCGCCCAAAGTGCCGGTCAGCACTGCTGCTGGGGCATCGCGCGCGACATGTCGCTTGCTCAGCTTCACAGACACAGCGCCCGAGGCAGCCGAGCCGTGTCGAGGCGCTCGGTAGCCGTCAGCGGGAGCACCGTCGGCCCAAGCAAAGAAACCCGACCGAGGTGGTGTTGGTTTTTGGCCTTGCGTCATGAACTGCGATTGGAAGGCTCGAGCCATACCGATGCCGTCTTCGTGCATATCGAAACCCTCATAATGATTGATGTTGGGGAAGTTGCGGCCGCTCATCAGGTAGTACTCGTCAGCCAAGAACGCTAAGCGTCGGCCAAGCACCTGCAAGAACCGCAACTGCCAGCCCTCAACCAAATCGACCACAGCCTCGGCTTCGCTGCGGGTGTGAAGCCGCATTCGTGGCTGTCGGTTGTAGCGCGACAAGCCCAAAGGCACCACGCACAGCGTCCGCAATTCGGCGAAGCGTTCGAGAACACCCGCAAGAGTGCTTTCCAACACGGCACCGTCGTTGACGCCTGGGCACACCACCACCTGGCCGTGTACTTCAATGCCTGCGTCAAGCAATAACCGCAGCCAGCGCAACGACACTGCGCCGCGGCGATTCTGGAGGATCGCGGCCCGCACATCTGGGTCGGTGGCGTGAATCGACACATACAACGGTGATAGCTGCTCGCTGATCACTCGCTCGTAGTCGAGTTCGTTGAAACGAGTCAGGGTGGTGAAATTGCCGTAGAGGAACGACAGCCGATAGTCGTCGTCTTTGAGGTAAAGCGAGCGCCGCATTCCACGCGGCAGCTGATGCACGAAACAGAACTCGCAATGGTTGTCGCAGGTTTGCACACCATCGAAAACAGCCGTATTGACCTCGGCGCCTAAAGGTTCGCCGTCGCGCTTTGAGATCAGCACGCTGAAGAAGTCCTCTTGACGCTTGATCTCTAGGGCTACCTGAGTCCCGTTGCTCAGCAACTGCCAGCGGATTACGTCGCGTGGTGATTCTCCAGCGATCGTCAACACTTCGTCGCCGGGTTGCAGCCCCGCCCGCTGTGCCGGAGAACCGGACGCGACAGCCACAATCTGCGGACCGGCCACCCGTCAAGAATACTCGGCGCGCTTTAGCCAGAAACATCAGCGAAACCGCAGCAGCAGAGAAAGCCGCTGAGCTGTCGCCAAGACCAGTCGGGCCTGACAGGGCAAGCGCAGCAGACGGCTCAGCATCGCCAGAACCCGATGATACTGAACTGTCGCCGGGGTCAAGCGCAGAACTTTTCATCAGATATGTTGCTGATTCGTTAATTACTAAGTATTTTCGTGTTATGTATTTTTGTGCTATAAACATAATTTTAGGATTATCACAGGGGTATGACATTGCTCATGGGATCGGGTTTGCATTCGGATCAATCACGCTTCATCCCCCTGCGCAACTCCATATGAGCCGCAGCACCCAAGCGAGGTGCCGCACCAAAAGTCAGGGAGGGCAGCAATGACAGCAGTCACAGTGAGTCGCTGCGATGAGCAACTGATAGCCGTCAAGCAGACATCCGCAGAGCGGGCCGCGCATCTGGAGCGAGAAGCAGAGATGCTGAGGCGTCTTGCTCATCCTGGCCTGGTGCGTTTTGTGGATCTCGTAGAGACGCCCGATGGTGGTCGCGCTCTGCACACCGAGTTCGTGAACGCCGACACATGGGCTACCCGACCGTTGAGCGACCCGGCTGAGCGTGCTGCGGGAATGGCTGCGCTCGCGGCTGTGGTGGCTGACTTGCATCAACTGGGGGTGGCACATCTTCAACTGAACGAAACACATGTGCTTCACGGTGCTGATGATCGCCCCGTGCTGTGCAGTCTTAGCCGAGCCGATGAGGCCAGCCCCGAGAATTGCCAGCGGGACTTGGCAGCTTTAGCAGAGCTGTGCCATGACTCGTCGCTAGGAAAGAGTGTTCTCGCGGGGAAACTTCTGGCGGTGGCGGATGCAGCTCGCGGCGGCTTAATCGGCACACGCGAAATGGCGAGACGGCTTGACTTGTTAGCCGCTAAGAAGTCGACCAGAAACGCAAAGCAAACCAGCCGGGCCGCTCAGGCTTCGGATGCTGCCAGCAACACAGCCATCTCACAAGGCAACAACACAAACAGTGTTGGGCGCAGTTCGCAGATCAAGCGACTAGCTGTTGGCGCAGCGTTAGGAGTGGCGATATTTGCGGGGTTCGCGCTCGGCAGCCGCAGCGTCACCATTGACGCACCTGAACCATCACCTGAAACATCGTCGGAAGCCTCGCGGATGACGACGGAAATTGAGGATGTTGATACCTCACGAGATGCCGTTGATGCTCTACAGGATGCTGTTGATGCCCCACAAGGTACTGAAGACATGGGTGCTAGGGGTAATGAAAACAGTGCTGCTAGGGGTTATGAGGATTCTGATCAAGAACCAGCAGACGACATGAGCGAAGGCAACTCAAGCGAACGCTCAGGCAGGGCTGCTACCGCCACAGCTACTGCCACGGTGAGCATCTCGGGACTTGCTAGCACGGCTGACTCCACCGTCGGCAGCGAAGCATCGGCGCTACAAGCTGCGGCGCTGCTGGCGCATGAAGGCCGTCGCTATGCGCTGGGCGCTGTCGGCGACTTCGTTGAGATGGGAGACTGGGACTGTGACGGCACTGCCACCCCAGCGCTTGTGCGTCCAGGCAGCGGCGCGATAGTGCTGTTTGATGAATGGCCCGAACCGGGCGAGACGCTGGCACTACCGCAACGCTGGCGCATTGACCACCCCACCGGTGTCGAAACCGTCACCAACGGAGAATGCGATCTGCTGCGGGTCTACACCATCAACGGCTCAAAGCTGTTTGACCCGTCAAGTGAAGACAATCTTTTTACGGCTACTCAGATCTTCAGCCGCTGAACAACCACCAGCCGATGCACAACCACCAGCAGGATGCCCAGATGCTATGTCAAAGGCAGATGTCCGCTACGCCGGGCAGCCAGCAGCGCCCCTGCCGCTATCGCAGCCGTCTCGGCGCGCATCGTCTGCACGCCAAGGCAAACGCGCTGATTCACCGCAGCAAACTCTTCGGGGCTCCAGCCGCCCTCTGGCCCCACCAGCACGAAGTTCTGACCCGATAAAACACTTCCTCCAGCGGGATCCGCAAGCGCAGCCAGACGCAGGTCAAGCTCACTGAAATGTTTCAGCGGGGTTACCTGCGGCAGCCATAAACGTCGGCACTGCATCACCGACTCAACCGCAACCCTCTGCCAGCGAGACAACATCTGCTGCGCTTTGGCTTCATCCCAACGCACCACCGAACGTGCCGCCACAAAAGGCATAATCCGATCAATTCCCAATTCGGTGAGCTTCTGCACGACCGTTTCGCTGCGCCCTCCTTTGAGCACTGCAAAACCCACCGTCAACTCAGGACTAGGTACAGACACCGAAATCGCCTCGCCTACCGGTTCGAGCTGAGCTGTTGAGCCAGCGCCAAGACGACCGAGACGGCACTGCCGCCAAGAGCCAGCCCCGTCACCCACGGTGAACGAATCCCCGGCACGCAGCCGCAGCACCCGTGTGAGATGATGCTCGTCGTCGTCGGTCAACTCGGGAGCGCTGACATCGGCCACCAGAACATGCGGACCCAACATGGTGTCACTAGCTGAAGTGGCATCACTAGCTGACCTTGCGTCACCGGCTGAAGTGGTGTCGAAGCGGCTGCCTGTCACCGGAAAGCGTTGCGGATCCGCCCGAGCAGACCCTCGCTGGGTTCAGCGACTTCCTCGCCTCGTAATTCAGCCAGTTGACGCACCAGATCCTCTTGCTCATCAGTCAAATCGTCGGGCACATCCACCACCAACTGAATCAGCAGATCACCCCGGCCGAAACTGTTAACACGGGGAACACCGAGTCCACGCAGCCGCAGCACTGCACCCGTTTCGGTGCCTTTCGGGATCACCACAGTTTCGCTGCCGTCAAGGGTCTCATAGTCAAGCCGCGCTCCCAGAGCCGCCTGAGTGAACGGCACATGCAGTTCATGTATCAGATCGTTGCCGTTTCGGTGAAGACGCGGATGAGGCCGCACGCGTACCTGCACGTAGAGATCGCCGTGAGGGCCGCCACGAGGACCAGCAGCACCTCTGCCGGTCAAGCGCAGCGTGGTGCCGTCATCCACACCCGCCGGAACTTCCACGTTGTAAGTGCGTCGCTTGAGCTGACGTCCGTGGCCGTCACAATCCGTGCAGGGACTTTCGATCATTTCACCGAGCCCGCCGCAAACCTCACAGGCGGCTGCTGTCACCATCTGTCCCAGCATCGACTGACGCACCTTGCGGACCTGCCCTGAGCCTGAGCAGTGCGAACACCGCACTACTGACGTGCCCTCAGCAGCACCAGAACCATCGCAAGTCTCGCAGCGCACCGCGGTTCGCACCGACACCTCACGCTCAACACCGAACACCACATCATGCAAATCAAGCTCTACATGGGTTTCGAGGTTCTCTCCCGCAGGTGGACCGCGGTGCTGCGAAGCCGAACCGAAACCGAAGTTGGCATCCCCAAAAAAGGCATCGAAGATGCTGCCTAAGCCTCCACCGAAAGGATCGGACATGCCCGATGCTCGCATGTCGTCGGTGCCGAAACGGTCATAACGCGAGCGACGCTCAGGGTCTGACAGCACTTCATAAGCGGCGCTCAATTCTTTGAAGCGAGCCTCAGCGTCTGCGTCTCCAGGATTGGCGTCGGGATGATACTCACGAGCTTTTTTGCGATAAGCCCGTTTGAGTTCTTCATCGGTGGCATCACGCGCCACTCCCAGCGTCTCGTAGTGATCTGCCACTTAAAGGCCGCACCGGTAGACGGGCTTCACTGGCTCAGACCTCGCCGAGGGCCGAACCGAGCCTTCTGCTCACCGCAGCCACAGCCGACAAGGCTTGCGGATAGTCCATCCGGGTGGGCCCAATGATGCCGATCGCTCCGCCGTCGGTGTCTTCGGTGCTGTAAGGTGCCAGCACTATTGAGCAGTCAGCCAGTGACGGCACCCCGGTCTCTTCACCGATAGCCACCCTGCGTCCGCCGTCAATCACTCGACGCATCAGCGTCACCACAGCTAGCTGCTGCTCTAGCAGGCTCAGCACTTCGCTCAACTGTTCGACAGCGTCGAAAGCAGCGGCAAGTTTGGATGTGCCACCAACAAACACTTCGTGATGCGCTCGAGCTTCCTGCAAAGCCGTGATGGCTGCCATTAGCAGCAGATCGTCGTAGAGATCACAGTCACCGATCTCGACCAGGCTTCGTCCCACGATACGGCGAGCCAGACGCTCCGAAGCGTCAGCTACCACTTCTGGATTGAGGTCTACCGGTGCGTCCAGGGTGCGTTTCTCGATCACGCCGTTGGACATCACCGCCACCACCAGAACCGTCGCCGACGACAGTTCCACCAACTGCACAGAGAGCACGGTCGCTGCTGAGGGGCTTGGTGCCACCACTACCGCAGTCCAGTCGGTCAGATCCGACAACAAGCCGGTGGTGTCACTGAGGATCGCCTCAAAGCCTGCGTGCGGTGCCGAAAAGAACTTGTTGACTTGCCTGCGATCCGCAGCATCAAGAACGGGAGCGGGCGACTGCTGACGCCACTGATCGACAAAGCACCGGTATCCCTTGACTGTGGGCACTCGACCGGCACTGGTGTGAGGCTGAGTCAGATAATTCTGCTCTGCGAGTGCAGCCATCTCGTTGCGGATAGTGGCTGGCGAAGCGTCGATCGCAGGCAAACCGGCGACACGTCCAGAGCCGACAGGCTGCGCGGTGCGGATGTACTCCTGCACAACAGCGTAGAGAATGGCGGCTTTGCGATCATCAAGTATCGGGGCGCTCATGTCGCCCTGTTGAGCGTCACGTTCATGTAGGCGCGTGCGATCGCTCAGATCGTGAGCCGAACTGTTACGAGTGTCTCCAGACATGCTGACATAAGTGCCACCGGACGTGTCGTCACGCATAGGACAAACTCTAGCGGAGCATCCGGTTTCGCCTATTAATCTTCCAGGGTCAGAGCTGAGATGAAGGCCTCCTGTGGGATGTCCACCCGACCGATGCTCTTCATGCGCTTCTTGCCAGCCTTCTGCTTCTCAAGCAGTTTGCGCTTGCGGGTGACATCGCCACCGTAGAGCTTGGCGGTGACATCTTTGCGGTAGGCCTTTACTGTTTCGCGGGCAATGATCCGCCCCCCTATAGCTGCTTGGATCGGCACCTCGAACTGCTGGCGAGGGATCAGCTCTCTCAACCGTGCCGTGAGCGAACGTCCGTAGCTGTAGGCCTTGTCACGATGCACCACAGCAGAAAAAGCATCAACCGCTGTTCCCTGCAACAAGACATCTACCTTCACGAGGTCAGCCTGCTGGTAGCCGCCAATGTCGTAGTCGAAGCTGGCGTAACCCTGCGTACGGCTTTTGAGCTGGTCAAAGAAATCAACCACAACCTCCGCCAACGGCAACCGGTAACGCAACTCGACCCGCTCGGGCGATAAATACTCCATGCGTTGCAGTTCACCGCGACGCGACTGGCACAGTTCCATCAAAGCACCAGTGTAGTCGGACGGGGTTATCAGCGACGCAGCCAAGCAGGGCTCAGCGATGGCTGAGATCTTGGCGGCTTCGGGCATGTCCGAAGGGTTAGACACATCCAGCGTGTCACCGCTGCTCAAAGTCACCTGATACTGCACTGACGGTGCAGTGGAGATCAAAGCAAGGTCGAATTCGCGTTCTAGGCGCTCACGCACTATCTCCATGTGCAGCAGACCCAAGAAGCCGCAACGGAAACCGAATCCCAGTGCGCCCGAGGTTTCGGGCTCATAAGTGAAACCTGCATCGTTGAGTCGCAGCTTCGACAGAGCCGCCCGCAGGTTAGAGAAATCGTCGCCGTCGGTGGGGTAAAGCCCCGAAAAGACCATCGGTTTGGGCTCGGAATACCCAGCTAGCGGCTGCGAAGCTGCTCGGGTGTCGTCGGTGACGGTCTCACCGGAGCGGGCTTCGCCCACGTCTTTGATGCCAGCTATCAGATAGCCGGTCTCGCCAGGCCCGAGACTCTCGACTGTTTGATCCGCGGGTGTGCGCACCCCAAGTTCATCAACGCTATGCACCGTGTCTGCTTGCATGAAACGCAGCCGTGTGCCAGCTGTCAACACTCCGTTCACCACCCGCAGCGACGACACCACTCCGCGGTACTGATCAAAATGCGAATCAAAGATCAGAGCTTGCAGCGGCTCGTTAACCGAACCTGTTGGTGGCGGGGTGCGTTCCAGCACAACATCAAGCAGTTCAGCCACGCCTTCGCCGGTCTTAGCAGAAATTTGCAGCACCTCAGCAGCATCAATGCCAAGCACCCGCTCTATCTCCTCGGCTGCTCGGTCGGGGTCGGCTGCAGGCAGGTCGATCTTGTTGAGCACCGCCACCACATCAAGATCGTTCTCCATAGCCTGATAACAGTTGGCTAGGGTCTGGGCTTCTATGCCTTGGGCTGCGTCCACCACCAATATCACCGACTCGCACGCCGCCAGCGAGCGGCTCACCTCGTAGCTGAAATCAACATGGCCAGGAGTGTCGATCAGGTTGATCACATGGTCGCGCCAGTTGAGCCGCACCGACTGAAGCTTGATGGTGATGCCTCGCTCGCGCTCTAGATCCATCGAATCGAGATACTGCTCACGCATCTCACGAGCCTCAACCGCACCGGTTAGTTCCAGCATCCGATCAGCCAGCGTCGACTTGCCGTGATCAATATGCGCGATGATCGAAGTGTTGCGTATGCGGTTCAGGTCCATTTGTGAGAAAGCTTGGAGCGGTCTCGAAACTCGAAACTGTCTTGAGAATCGTAAAGCTGATTGGGGAGGCGGTCATAAAGGCGCTCGCGTCAGCTGCTCGTGACAGTGCGACCGCATCCTCACAACGCTAGCTTTGGGTGTCGTCTATACACAGCTACTCGCTAGGTTCGCGATTCGCAAAACCTTGGCGGGAAGGCTTTTCACACAGACCGGCAGGTAAGCGTGGCCAACATCAAATCCCAAATCAAGCGCAATCGCCAAAACGAGAAGCGTCGCCTGAGCAACCGTAAGGTCCGCTCCGAGGTCAACACTCGCACCAAAGCTGCCCTAGCAGCAGCCGAGCACGGCGACGAAAACGCCGATGAGGCGCTGCGTCTAGCGGTCAAGCGCATCGACAAGGCAGCCGCCAAGGGTGTTCTTCACCGCAACACCGCCGCTCGACGCAAGAGCCGTCTAGTGCGCGAAGTGCAGCAGCACCGCGCTGCTGACTGAGCAACCTGAGCGGTCTCTCCGATATCTCTGCGTTATCCCAGCCGATTAGCGCCTTGACAGCGAGGCCAGTCGAGCGACTAAGACCTCCATCACTAGTTCGTTGGGCCAGTCGATCGCTCCACGCAGAGAAAGGTCGGCATCAGCTAGCAGCCGGATCGCTCTGGCGAGCTTGTCAGAACCAAGCCTGCGCGATTGACCCAATAGCTTTTTTGCTGGGAACGTTGAGCCTTTCATTTCTAGGATCGCAGCAGCCTCGTTTTCGTTGGATGCACCAGAGCCGTCAAGGCGCAGCATCCGCTGATAGCGGCCCGCCAGAGCCGCCAACAATTGCAGCGAGTGACGAGATGCCAGCTGACGATGCAGCACTTCAAGGGCACCACTGACATCACCGCGGTCAATGGCATCGTCAAGTTCCCACGGCACCACCGCCCCAGGGTCTCCGCCATATACCGCTACATCATCAGCAGTGACAGTCGCTTCAGTTCCTAGAGCACCTTCAAGGGTGCGTATCAGCCCCACGATGCTGCCGTGCTCAGCGCCGACATGGTGCTCAATGGCTTTGATCGCGGCTGGCTCAAAGTGCAGCGACGACTGGCCGAGCTGATCACGCAACCACTGACTGGCCTGAGATTTGCCTCGTGGCGGGGTGACATTTTGCGAAACGCCGCCTGCTGCGGTGACTGCTTCGGTGAGCGCCTTAGGCAACGGGGGCAACCGGTTCATGGCCGGATCAACTCCTCGCTCCCACACCAGCACCAGCCGTGTGGTGGCAGGCAGCGCCTCCAATAAGCGCAGCAACTCGCTGTAGTCGCTCTTGTTTGAGAACCGGGCCAAGTGTCGGCCCACCACTACTCGTCTTGAGGTGAGGAACGGCTCGGTCTGCGCGGCGTTCACTAACGGCGTGAGCCGCCAGTTGCCGTCGGGGTCGCGCAGGCTGCTCTCATCGAGTTGCTGCAATGCCAGAGCGCGGTCCTCATCACCCAATGCCTCGGTGATGGCCTTATCGACCGCCTCCGACACCAGCAACGGGTCATCACCACTAAGCAGCTGCACACTCATAGAAGCACCGATGCTAAGTATCAGGGGCGCGAACTTGCACTTCGAGACGCGGCTCAGCGCTGAGTATCTGCACCTCCAGCGAACCGACACGCACCAGATCACCAGCGCGAACTGTGCGAGCGCCAGGTACTCGATGCAGCGGCGGTGCCAGCACCGAAACCTTGCCATAGCGGTCACGGATCGCCAGCACGGCGTAAGCATCAGAGGCACCGCCTTTAGGTGCCACTACAAGGTTTAACTCGCTAACCCCTGCAAGACGCAGCGACTCCAGCAGGTCTTGGGGCCTGACCGAAGCTTCCAGCACCACAGTGACTGTGCTCTGATGGCGAAACAGTCTGCCCCCAGAGATTTCTGACCATCCCGTCGGCGGCGAAGCGGCTGTGACCAGGCTGTGCGCCAACGTGACGACCACCAGTGTCACGCCCAGCAGACCTAACAGCCGACTGAGGCCGAAGCGACTCGCAAAACTCCCAAAACCGTGTTGAGGGCCGAGTTGTCCAGGGCCGAGTTTCGGGGCTGCAAGCAGCAAGGCCACTCCAGATCCGAGCACTATGGCACTAGCGGCGGAGAGCATCGCAGGCGGTGCGGCTGTCGCAGTCTCGGCGACGGTTCGCACCCACCACAGCAAAGCCGCAGTGGGCCGATGCATCAACCACGCAACCGGCTCACCGATCAGACCAGCACCGAGCCCTCCCGTAAGTCCCCACATCATCACCGGCGCAGTCGCAGGTCCAGCGGCCACATTGGCAGGAAGCGAAGCCACAGGAACGACACCGAATACTGCTATCAGCAGCGGTGTCACTCCCAGTTGTGCGCCTGCTGTGGTGGCTACTGCCAAACGCAACGCGGCAGGGCCTCGCAGCCTTGCCGCCAGTGCAGGCGTGATCCACAGCAGGCCGCAGGTAGCGCAAACCGAAAGCTGAAAGGCGAGCACCCGCACCAGAAACGGGTCAACCAGCACCACCGCAGTCACAGCCCAAGCCAAGGTTCTGCGACCCGTTTCGGGGCGACCCAAAGCAGCGCTGATCACGGCTGTTCCGGCCATGGTCACAGCCCGCAGCACCGAAGGCTCAAAACGGGTCAGCACTGCGAACACTGCCAGCAGCACCATCAAAATCAGCAGCCGTAGACCCGGTCGGGTGCGACACACCAACGGCGACGCCAACGCCAACACGAAAGCCACATTCTGCCCCGACACCACCAACAGATGACCCAGACCAGCTGCACGAAAGTCGTCATACAAACGCGGCGACTGGTTGCGGTCGTCGCCGTAAACCATGCCTGTGAACATGGCCCGGCTGTCATCGGAGAGGCTGCGAGCCCCCGAATCCAGCAGTCGCCTGATCCGGTTAGTGAAAGCCGAAAGCGGTGCTGCATCAGCTCGGTCGCCAACGGTGTTTATGTTCAGTGTTGCTGCCACATGTCGCCAGCGATGCCAGTCGCTGGTTGAAGGTTTAGCGGTTCCCGTGATCCGCAGGCGTTCACCGGCCAGCAGATCGTTAAGGCGTGAGGCGGTCGCTCCGTAGGCTCGTGCCTCTAATCGGGCACCGTCATAACGCACGGTGACTCTGATTCCGTGGCTTCCTAGGGGCCTCGGATCCTCAAGAAGAGTCACCCAGCCTTCAACAGGCCCCGATACTGGATCTTCGAGGCCAGCAAGCGCTCTGGAACCCAACAAGCCGCAGAGAGCCGCCACCGTAACCAGCACAAGTATTGGCTTGGGACGCCATAAGCAGATCCCTGCCAGCATCACCACCAGCAACAGAGGCACCGCTGCGTTGATCAGCAGCCATGCTCCAGCCAAGGCACCAGCAGCCGCTGCGTAAGGCAAAGCCGGGCCACCCCAGTTGTTTCGCAAATCAAGCAGCGCCACCGTCGGGCGAGCTTTCAAGGGGGCAGCCTCATGGACTGTCCACAGAAACTCGAGGACGGATTTGCTCCAGCTTGGCGGGTCCAATCCCCGCCACATCGTCCATCTGGTCTATTGAGGCAAACGGGCCTCGAAGCTGCCTGTGCTCAATGATCGCTGTGGCGAGTGCTGGTCCGACGCCTGGCAGTTGCTCTAGTTGTGAAGCCGTGGCTGTGTTGATATTCACCACTTCTGAGCTGCTGGCGTTGCTCGGGCTTGAGATGCTGTCGTTGCTTGACGGCACTGGACGGGTCACTACCTCCAAGGCTGCTTCATCGTCAAGCGTCGGCACGTAGAGACGCGCGCCGTCTTGCAGCGGCTCAGCGAAGTTAAGCCTCATGCGGTCGGCTTGCCCTGTCAGCCCTCCAGCTGCGAGCACTGCATCGATTATGCGGCTGCCTTCGAGAAGCTCATGAACGCCAGGGCTAGCTACGGCACCGACCACATCCACAACAATTCGGCTCGCCTCAGAGGTGGTTGTGGGTATGGGGATCTCCACAGAGCTGGCTCGGGGAAGTATCTCCGCGGGATCCGGGGTTGAGGGGGATCGCAAAGCCCACCACCCACCCAGCGCAGCAGCGATCACAGCCAAAAAGCCCAGCAGCACTACTGCAGGCGACACCCCGAGCCGGTCAGCCAGCGCTGTCAAAGAGATGCTGCTGAACCGCTTGTTGAAGGAGCCCCCTGCTGGGTTGTCCAATGTTCGCTCTCCTGCTGTCTCTGCCGCCGGAGCAATGCCCAGACACAATTCGGTGCCCTTAGGTGCCCGGCTAGCTGGAGGCGTTCAGCGGATCGCATCCAGCAATAAATAGTTTTTACCAGCATATACTGATAAAAACTCATATTTACTGAAAATAGCGATATAGGGATCGCGATTTAGGGATGTGGTGCTGGCTCCGTGCCGCACGTTGACGGTGCCGACCGAGTGGCGATATAGGTATGTGGTGTTGCTGTTTTCTAAGCGCCGCTGTCAGGGCGCTTGTGGCACGAAATCAGAAAAGTGCTGCTGCAAGCCGCCCGCGCCAGACCGCAGTACGTGGATCCTCAGGCCCGAGCACCTCCAACAGATCCACGAAACGTTGGCGAGCGTCTTCGTCTGTTTTGACTGCTGGCAGCAGTTCGGCTAGTTCGGCTTCCACTTCCGTTGGCCGGACGGCTTCGCCGTCATCGGCATTCTGCACCCGGATCAACGCTGCCAGGCGTCGGGTCTCGGGTGTTTCGGGTATTCGCCCCAGCAGGTCGGTGGCTTCAGCAAATCGGCCGTCGTCAACCAGCAGCTGCGACAAAGCCGTTACCACCTCGGCGTTATCGGATTCGAGTTCAAGGGCAGCACGTAGCGAAGCCTCATCACCGGCTTCTAGCAGCCGTTCGATCTCGGTCTTCTCCTGAGTGGGCAGCAGCCGCTGCACGAACTCACGAACTTCGGCCTCGCCTTGTGCTCCTAGAAAGCCGTCAGTCACCTGCCCGCCGACCATGGCATACACCGCTGGTATCGACTGGACCTTGAAAGCCTGAGCGATCCCTGGGTTCTTCTCAATGTCCACCTTGGCGAGTTCGACTGCGCCGTTGGTGGAGGCGATTGCTTTTTCGAGCAGCGGTGTCAGCTTCTTACACGGCCTGCACCATGCAGCCCACAAATCCACCACAACTGGAACGGTCTGAGACCGCTCCACCACTTGAGCCTGAAAAGTTGCATCGGTGACATCAGCCATATGCCAAAACGCTAGCGCTCCCAGAGACTATTCGCGAACCAGCCCAACCTCGGTAGCCAGCGCAGACACTTGTTCAGTTCGTTGGTCTGCTTCAGCAAGCATCCTGCGCTTTGCTCAGATCACCCATTCCCCCAGTCGCCATATTCGGGCAATCTGGCACACGGCGCTAACGGTATGACATCTTGATACTGCCTAGCTTGATCAATGCAATCAAGGTCTTGGAGTCGCAGACCTGTTATCTGTTGTAACCATGAGGACTGATAACTTCCTCTTGCGGAGCAGCCTCCTTCGTAAAACTCTAATCCATTTTCGGACTTCTGAAAATGGTCATTAATTCCCACATAATCTCCAGTGGTAACAGGGCCGTCCTCGCCCACCCACAGAGAGTTACTGTCGGCATCAAAGCGAACCAGTGGGCGAGGCAACCGCAGGAAGTATCTGTGCTGGATCAAACTGTTCGCTTCACGGGATTCCCAGACCGGAATCGGAACCACGAACACGCAGGGTGGCTCAATGTGCAGAACCATATCAACACCTATATCAGGGTGCGCCATGCCAACGTGATAAGGAAATAGTCCTGCCAATGGCTCCCTATCAGTGAGTCGCTCACCGTGATTCTGCGACAACGACCTCAGAGAGGTAACCCAGAAAGAGCCATGTGCATGACAACCACGGCCCCAAGCGGCCCAAGGCGCAAAATCGTATAGTTCGGCGCTTTCGGCATTCCGTTCTATTGGTCGACCAGCGCTACCAACGACTTCAACTAGGTCACCACTTGACATCGGACCGTCATCACCGACCCAGATCGCGGCAGAGTCATATTCGTAACGAGTCAGTGGCTCAGACAATCGAAGAAACACGCGGGCATCATCAGTGCTACGGCTTACCTTGGCGGTGTCAGCAGTCGACAAATCGATAAACACGCACGGAGGTGACACAATAAGAGTGCCCTGCCACACAGCGTCAGGGAAACCACCCGCAGGCGCCCAGTCGTACATGCCCTCAAGTCCTACCGTCTTTAGGTATTCACCAAGTTCTTGCTCGGATAATGCAGGCAACGTCGAAGGGGTTGCTAGATCTGAGACAGTGTTCTGGCCGTATCCATTCTGACCGTATCCGTCTGCGGCAGTAGTTACTGGATTCTGCCAGGTGTCGATCAAGACTTCATCTGAATACGGTACATCTATCTCTGCGGTGTCTGTATCCCCTGAAGTACAAGCTGCCGACAACAGTGCCAGCAGCAAGACAACAACAGAGATGCGATCACAGCGGTTCATACTGCATCGCAAAAACATGACACTCTTCAAGAACGCGCCACAAAAAATTTGGCGCGTTCACTTAGGAGGCGGTTGACTGCAGCGCCGTCGGCTTGACCCTTAGTTGCACGCATTACCTGACCAGTGAAGAACCCTGTGAGTTTCTTGCGCTCAGTTTCGTCGCCATCAAGATAACGCTGCCAAGTGTCGGCGTTGCTAGCGATGATCTCGGTGACCACAGCTTGCAGATCATCACCCGTCATGGCCTCAAAGCCGAGACTTTCAGCGATCTTTTCGGGAGGTTCACCAGACTCGACCATCGCCTCTAGCAGCTGTTTGGCTTGAGTGGAGGTCACCTGATTTGATGACACCATCGCAACCAGAGAAGCCAGACCGGCGGCTGTGACTTTTGACCAGTTATCAACAGCCAGATCATTCACCACTCGTGTCACCGTCACCGCAGGATCAGCACCGGCTTGCAAGGCACCAGCCACCAGATCATCTTGGATCCGCTCAACGAGCAGCGCAGCATCTTCAGGCGATATGACATGGCCTGCAGCACCGCAAGCGGCCACTAGTGCAGTTCTGCGATCAGCAGGAAGCCGAGGCAACGAAGCATCAATGGCTGCCACATCAGCAGCGTCGGGTGCTAGCGGCACTAGATCAGGATCTTGAAAATACCGGTAATCGTCGGCGTCCTCTTTGGAACGGCCCGGCGTTGTGCGGCTCTTGGCTTCATCCCAGTGACGGGTTTCTTGGCGGGGCTGATCATCGTTCTCCCACAACGACACATGGCGTTGCGCCTCATAGACGATGGCACGGCCCAGCGAGCGCAACGAACTCAGGTTCTTGATTTCGCAGCGGGTACGCAACTCGTCGCTGCCAGCAGGACGCACCGAAACGTTGGCATCCACCCGCATCGATCCTTCTTCCATTCGAGCATCAGACACTGCTGTGGCCAGCAACACGCCACGCAGTTCACGCACATAAGACCGGGCCTGTTCGGCGCTGCGAATATCGGGACGGCTAACTATCTCAACCAGCGGCACACCGGCACGGTTGTAGTCAATCAAGGCGTAGTCAGCGTCGTGGATGCGGCCACCTCCGCCGATGTGAACGGTTTTGCCTGTGTCTTCTTCGATGTGTGCCCGCTCTATACCGACGCAATAGCCATCAGGAAGTTCGATGCTGCCGTTGATGTTGGTGGGCTGGTCATATTGCGAGATCTGATAGTCCTTAGGCATGTCAGGGTAGAAATAGTTCTTACGAGCAAAAACCGCTCCTTTGACGGCGCAGCCCAGAGCCCTTCCCAAGCGCATCGCGAAGTTCACGGCTGTGGCGTTCACCACCGGAAGCGAACCCGGCAACCCCAAACACACCGGACAGACGTTGGTGTTGGGTTCATCTCCGAAACGATTAGCGCAACAACAAAACAGTTTGCTGGCTGTGCTGAGTTCAACATGAACCTCTAGGCCGACCACCAGTTCCCAGCCGGATGGCAGTGCCAACTCTCGCAAAGCCTCACTCACAGCGCCGCCTGAGCAGCGGCAGCGGCGTCTTCGAGAACGGCTGCGGTTCGCAATAGCACTGGCTCTGAGAGTGCCGGACCCATCAGTTGCACCCCCACCGGAAGGCCGTCGTCACCCACCCCGAAAGGCACCGACACCGCTGGATGACCTGTCAAGTTAGAAGGGATCGTGCAGACGTCGTTCAAATACATCAGCAGCGGGTCAGCAGTTTTGGCACCCAACTCAAACGCAGTAGTCGGCGTGGTCGGGCACAGCAGCAAATCCACATCGGCGTAAGCGTTTGTGAACTCCCGCAACATTAGGGTGCGCACTCGCAAAGCTTTGCCGTAGTAGGCATCGTAGTAGCCAGCCGACAACGCGTAGGTTCCCAGCATGATGCGACGTTTGACTTCTGCGCCGAAACCTGCGGTGCGACTCTCAATGTTCATCTCCGCCGCGTTGGCGGCATCAACACGCAGCCCGTAACGCACTCCGTCATAGCGGGCCAGGTTGCTGGAAGCCTCTGCTGGAGCGATCAGATAGTAGGCCGACAAACCCAGCACCACGGAAGGCACCGACACGACGCTGACCGTCGCTCCCGCTGCCTCCAACACATCGGCTGCTTGATCAAGTTGGCTGATGACATCGGGAGCAATGCCGCTGAGGCCCACCGACTGCAGTCCGGCTTGCTTGACGCGGACGCTCTCGCCACACAATTCAGCTAGTAGCCCTACCCGCAAACCTTCTACTCCATGTTGCAATCCCGCAGTGACCGACTCAGCGGCACTTTCAAGCGAGGTTGAATCTCGCGGATCATGGCCAGATATCACCTCAAAGCAGGTAGCCGCATCTGTGACGTTGGCGGCGATCGGGCCGATTTGATCCAGCGAAGAAGCGAAAGCCACAAGCCCGTAGCGTGACACTCGTCCGTAGGTGGGCTTCAAACCAACCACACCACACAGCGCTGCCGGTTGACGGATCGAACCTCCCGTGTCGGAACCCAACGCCAGCGGCGAGAAACCGGCCGCTACAGCCGCTGCGGAGCCGCCGCTTGAACCGCCCGGCACCCGACTGAGATCATGAGGATTGCGTGTAGGGCCGAAAGCTGAGTTCTCGGTGGAGGAGCCCATGGCGAACTCATCAAGGTTGGTTTTGCCGACGATCACTGCGCCAGCGGCTCTTAGTCTCTGCACCACAGTGGCGTCATAGGGGGGCCGCCAATGCTGCAGCATCCGCGACGAGCAGGTGGTGGGGATTCCTCTGGTGCAGAGATTGTCTTTGAGCGCCACCGGTACCCCTGCCAAAGGCCCTGCTGGCTCGCCGGACGCTATAGCAGCATCGACAGCATCGGCTTGGCTGCGGGCTTCGTCGGTCAGCACCAGGTTGAAAGCACCCAGCTCAATGTCTTGAGAAGCGATGCGAGCGAGATGCTCTTCAAGCACCTGTCGTGCTGTGCGCTGACCGGAGCGAACCTCAGCTACGAGCGATGACGCGTTCACGGTGCTTCGCCCAGAAGCGGCGGCACACGGAACTGGCCTTCGCTTTGCGCTGGCGCTTGAGCCAGAACCTCGTCACGGTCAAGTGACGGTCGAATCTCGTCTGGGCGAGTGACATTCACCAGTTGATGCGGATGAGACGTGGGTTCAACATCGGTCAAGTCAAAGGCTTCGACATCAGCTGCATGGTCCAACACAGCCGCCAGCTGAGCGGTCAGCTCATCAAGTTCGTCGTCGCTGACCCGCAACCGAGCCAGGCGTGCCACATGAGCCGTCTCTTCACGCGATATTCGAGCGATTCGAGCGGGTTCTGCGGGGCTGGACACGCTGTCAGGCTAGCCATCGCTCACATCGGCACCCTATTGTGTTTGTGATTCTGCTTCGTCTGATTCTTGCGGTGCTGGCAACAGCATCGGGCCTTGAGAGATCCGAACCCGAACTGTGCTACCAGCTGGCACAGAGGCACCACTCGCAGGCGAAAAGCCGATCACGGCACCTTCTGCGACGTCATCTGAGAACTCGGCCACCACCCGTGGCGATAACCCAATCGCAGTTAAAGCACGGGTGGCATCCTGTAGCACAGCGCCCAGCGGAACTTGAGGCACTTGTTGATCCGCTGGACCTTGAGAAACCAGCAAACCCACTTCGCTGCCTAGCTCAAGCTCATAGACCGTCTCATCAAGCGCAAGGCCGATCACGTTGCCTGCTGGCACCACTGGGTCGTTGACTAACGCTTCACTCGCCACCGTAAAGCCAGCTTCGGCTAGTTCTGTCACGGCGTCTTGGGTTGTGAGTCCGTAGAGGTTGTTTAGTTGCGATACCTGCACCAACGGCTCACCCAAAGACACGAACACAACTAGAGCTTCGCCTTCACTGAGCGGCTCACCAGCGGCTGGCTCGCTGTTGACGATCTCACCGCGGACAGTGTCGGGGTTTCGCACCAGTATCTGGTTGAGTGTCCAGCCTGATTCGCTTGCGGCTGCGACAGCAGCAGTCTGATCCAAACCTTTCAGCTCAGGAACAGTGGCGGCAGACCCTGCCGATAGCCACACCCAGATACCCCCAAAAGCGCCGCCAATTACCAGCAGCGAAGCCAGCACCAGCCCTGGCCAGCGCCAGCGAGGCACATCATCAAGAGGCACTGCGTAACGCTCAGCCACTGTGGGGCCGGTCTGATCAAACGTTTCGGCATCACTAGCAACGCGGGGTTTGGTATCGGCGGGGTGAACTTGGTCAACGACACGCGACAACGGATCAGGGCGTGGCAGCATCGGCGCAGCTCGCAATAGTTCGGATGCAAACCCTTCAGCGGTGAACCTGGCTACGGGATCTGCTGCGGTGGCGTTCTCTAGCAGAGTCCCGAGAGGGCCAAGAGCGGCGAGCTTGAGCGGATCCGAGCTGTCAAGGATCACCTGACTGTTGCCGGTGACTGCCTCGCACAGCACCACCGCTAGGTCATACACATCCTGGGACTGCTCAACAAGCGTGTAACTTGGCGATGCGCCTAACGTGTCAACTTCATGGACTGTGGCGGGCTTGTCAAGCGAAGCTATCGCAGCCGCCAGCCCCAAATCAGAAATGTAAGGCCGAGCGCTTGAGTCAAACAGGATTGCTGCGGGTGTCAAACCCAGATGAGCGCGTCCACTGCGATGAATATCCATCAGAGCTCGAGCGGCTTCAAGCCCGACCATGAGACCCTGCGAAACCGTTAGCCGGTGACCTTGCTTTATCAGTATGCCCAGGCTGCCGCCAGCGAGATGCTCGGTAACCACATACGGCTGCGGTTCCAGACCCCATTCATAGACGGGCAGCACCCGAGGATGACTGAGCGCTGCGGCTGCTCGCATCTCCGCAGCAAAAACTTCAGCGAAACCCTCCCGCTCCGCAACATCAACACGCACGATTTTGAGAGCTACTTGGCGTCGCAGTGTTAGATCCTCAGCCAGGTAGACGCGAGCGTGGGATCCTTCTCCCACGAACTCCAGCAGCCGGTAACGTCCGCCGAAAGCCCCATCGGTTTCCTGCCTGGGATTCACCTCGGTCACGGTACCGTGATCGCTGCAATGACTGTCTATCCGCACAGCAACGGTCAAACCAGCCAACAAGACATCCGTGAACAGGCCGCCGGTCAAGGATCCGGCCAGACTCCACCAAGCCGCAAGACTCCTCCTGCTCAGAAGACTCCTTTTGCTCAGAAGACTCCGCTAACTCGCAGTTCTTTGCGGATTCGGGTGAGCATCGCCGCTCTGATCCTTTTCGGGATTGCGGGACTAGTGGTGGCGGTGCTGGTTTCAGGTGAAGACGACACTGATGGCACAGCAACGCCCAGCCCGGCAGTGGATCGTGTAATACCTGCTGCCGGTGACGAGGTGCTGCAGCAACAGCAGGTGGGAGTGGTGCTGGATCCCCGCTACCGGCTGTCGTCGCTGGTGATCTACCCCAGTTCTGGCGCGGGCGGAGCGGTGGATGTGACAGGCGAGGTGGTGCATGTGGAAGGGCTCAACCGTTTCGAGTTCAACCCGGGCGCAGGTCGGCTAGTTGAGGCTCTGTCACCCGACATCAACTGTGCGGTGGCGACTTTTGTGCTGATCGCCCGCCCTGAAGAGGCCGACACTGTGCGCTGGTGCTTCACAGTGTCTTGAGAGTCTTTAGTGTCTTGAGAGTCTTTAGTGTCTTGAGAGTCTTAGTGTCTCCAGCGTCTTAAGCGGTTTCGTTTGTGCTGCTTGCTGGTAGTTCGCCGGTTTCGAGCAGTGTCTTGAAGGCTGTCTCATCTATTATCGCAATCCCGGCAGCTTCAGCTTTGCGGAGCTTGGAGGCACCGGGTTTTGCGCCCACCACCAGCGCAGTAGTGCTCGCCGACGGAGCTGACGGGGCTGCGCCTCCTCTGTCCAATATGGCCTGCTTAGCTTGTTCACGGCTGAAATCGTCAAGCGTTCCGGTTACCACTACCGACATACCGACCAGGGTCTGCGGAAGTTCCTCACCTGCGGCTACCTCGGGGCTTGCAGCGACTTGCATGCATAGCCCGGCTGCTTTCAGACCTTCAATGAGTTTGCGGTTGTCCGGGTGGTCAAACCAGGCTCGCACCGATGCTGCGATAATCGGCCCGAACCCCTCCACAGCGGCCAGAGCTTCTTCTTCGGCTGCCGCGATGGCGTCAATGTCACCGAAAGCTGCTGCCAGCACTTGGGCATTGACTTGGCCGATCTCGGGGATGCTGAGTGCGAACAGCAGGCGATGCAAGGGCTGCTGCTTGCTGGCTTCTATCGAATTCTGAAGGTTCCCGACCGATTTCTCGCCGAGCTTTGGCATTGCTTGGATCCGCTCAAAGTCAAGCGAATAAAGCCCGACCACATCGTTGAGCAGACCCTCGGACACGAACCGGTCAATGTTGCGCTCTCCTAGATGTTCGATGTCCATGGCACCGCGGCTAACGAAATGCTCAATGCGTCCGCGTATCTGGCGTTGGCAGCCGTAGTTGATGCACATTGTGGCCGACATTCCCTCGACTCGATGCAGTTCGTGTCCGCACACGGGACAGTCCTTCGGAAACTTCCACGGCTTTGAGTCTGCGGAACGCTCAGACAGCACCGGCCCCACCACTTCGGGGATTACTTCACCCGCTCGGCGCACGATTACGGTGTCGCCAATGCGTAAGTCTTTGGCTGTTACCTGATCGGAGTTGTGGAGGGTGGCCGTCTCGACTGTGACACCGCCTACGAACACCGGCTCAAGACGAGCAAACGGCGTGGCCTGACCTGAAGGCCCGATCGACACTTCAATGTCTTTGAGTTTGGTGGTGCGCTCCTCAGGCGGGAACTTGTAGGCAATAGCCCAGCGCGGTGCCTTGGCATCCACTCCCAGTTGTGCACGCGTCGCTAGATCATCAACTTTCACAACCATCCCGTCGAACTCAAAGTCAAGGTCATGGCGGCATTGTTCGAAGCCCGTCACATGGATCTCCACTGCGGACAGGTCACTTAGGCGAGCGGTGTGTTCTTCAACGGGCAGGCCCAATGATGCGAGCCATTCCAGGGTTTGCAGATGTGAGCCGAAGCTCGGCGCAGGATCAGCGAAACCAAGCTGATAACACCAAAACGACAGGCCTCGCTCGGCGGTAACGCGAGCGTCTTTCTGGCGCAGCGATCCGGCGGCTGCATTGCGGGGGTTGACATAGAGTTTCTGGCCTCGCTCGGCTTGACGGGCGTTGAGCTGCTCAAATACCGACAGCCGCAAGATCACCTCGCCACGCACCTCCAACACTGCTGGCGCTTCGCCGCTCAACCGGATCGGCACATCAGCGATGGTTCGCACCGCATGGGTAACGTCTTCGCCGGTGCGTCCGTCGCCTCTGGTGGCGGCTCTTGTGAGGATGCCTTCCTCATAGCGGATGGAGATGGCAAGCCCGTCGAACTTCAACTCAACTGCAAAGTCCCCGAGCGGATGATCTTGCAGTTCGGTGTCTCCGGTGTCTGCTGATGCACCAACCTGTGACTCGGCATCCAGCTGCCGCGCTTCTGATGAGCCGTTGTCTGCCAATCCAGTGTCTGATGAGCTGGTGTCTGGAGAAAGAAGCAGGGTTTGCTCGCTTGTGGATGCTTGTTCACTTGTTGAGTTGCCTGAACTGGCAGCCAGAGCACGAAGAGCACGTTGATGCCAGGCCCGAAGTTCGGCGATGTCGAACGCGTTGTGCAGCGACATCATCGGCGGATTGTGTTGCACCGGCTCAAAGGCAGTGTCTGGCGGGGCACCGATTCGTTGAGTGGGCGATTCGGGATGAACCAGTTCGGGGTGTCGTGCTTCCAGTGACTGCAACTCTCGAAGTAGTTCGTCGAAGTCGCCGTCAGTGATCTCGGCTTTGCCGCGGTAATAAAGCTCTGAGTGATGGTTGAGCAAAGCCTGCAACTCAAGTACACGAAGCGCCGAATCAGTGAATCCTGCAGCTGCTGGATCGACCATCACACCTGAGACTACATCCAGAGCCCGAGCGGCTAGTGAGCAAAGCGAACAAGAGCGGGACACACCACAACACACAGCCCGAAACACCACCCACAAAACTCGCAATACCACACAGGAGCAACTTCGTAGACAGTTGGACACAATGACGACGTGTCAAGCGACCGCCGTGCAGCTGAACAAATCTGGTCCCGTAACGCGCTGCTGTTGCGGTTTTTGGTAGCTGGAGCGTGGCTGGTTGTCGGTGTGGCAGCGCTGTTCGGCGATCTGATCCATCCGGCTCTGCGACCCGATATATCCGCGGCGCAGACAACAGTGATCGTGGCTTTGTGGCTCGGCTACGCAATGGTGCTAGCTGCGCTGGGAGTGGGAGGCGCAAGAGCTTTGGCAATATCGCGTATCGGTGTCTGTGCGGGCGCAACACAGCTGGCCGCGGCGGCAGTTTCTGTGGGGACTGCGGCTAGCTGGGTGGGTTTGGGTGCAGGTTTGGTGGGTGTTGTGCTGGTGTTGCTGCCCGCTTATGCGCAATGCCAGCTAGATGCTGCCAGCTACGGCGACGAGCGTCGCTTTCTGCTGCGACCTCCGGCTGTGGTGCTGTTCGCTCTAGTCGTGCCGATGTGGATTGTTGCCGTGACGGGTCTCGCAGCCGGGCCGCTGCTGTTAACCGAGAGTGGCTGGCTAGCGGGAAGCGTCGGTGCCGGGGTGGGTTTACCGCTGTCAGCTTTCGCTGCGCATGTGCTTTACCAACTGGCCCGGCGCTGGCTGGTATTCGTGCCTAACGGGCTGGTCGTTCATGATCATCTGGCGGTGGCTGAACCGATGCCGCTCGGTCGTCGTGGCATTGATTCGCTGGGTCCGGCACCCGCCGACACGACCGCAACAGATCTCAGCGCTCAAGCTTTAGGCATGGCATTAGAGATTCGCCTTGCCCAGCCGGTCAAAGTTGCGGTAGTTGTCGGCCGGGGTCGCAGCGAACAACAATCCGTAGACACCTTGCTGGTGTCGCCGAGTCGTCCCGCTGCGGTTCTAGCCACCGCGCAACGCCGCGGCCTCAAACTCGCTTGACCGACCCCATCCTCGCTCGAAATATCTGCAGAGCCATTCTGCGTATTATTTTCTACCTTATACCTCGCCAACAACCTAACACGAACCCACAACTACGACCACAAACTGGAGGTTGCGAATTTCTGCCTATTTCCAACAGACCTACCATGCAAGTGTTGAAGAGGAACAACAGCACCAAACTGCATGAATTCCGATTCAAAGCGAGAGTAGTCGCTACCCCAATAAACCATGGCACAGGACATGGGAGCGCCTTTACCTTCATCCTTACCGTTCACAAAAAACCGCAATCTAGTATCATATAAAAATGACACTGCAGTAGCTGCACCAAACACATACTTCTTCCAGTGTTTTGTATTAGTAGCTACCGGTACAAGAGCTAGGACTTCTGAACCATGAACTAATTTTGCTTCGGCGCATTTTCTCAACCAATCGCGAATCGAAGTCCCTCTATTGCGATCCCTACCGTAAGGTGGGTTGACAAATATAGTGCCGTAATTCCATGGGGCCGTCAGTCCATCATTTTCTGGCAAAGAATACTCTCGACAAGCACCCACAATCGAGTATTTGTTAGAGCAGGGATCCAAGTCGATAACCCCCCAGAAGAACCGTCGAATAGCATCTACATAATCTGGCGGGGTACACCAATCCTGACTTGTAGATTCAGAGTTTGTTCGGCCTGCTGTCATTGTATATTGCCTCCCATCAAAGCACCTACTACCAAATTTTTTTGGCTAACATTTGGAGATCTTCTCGCAGGCTTGTGAGACTGCCGGTTTCAGGAGATATCACATTGAACCAGCTTTCAACTCGATCTCCTTCTGTTGCAAAAAAGTTTCGCAAGTCTTGATCCGCTTCGTAGTCGATAAGTACTTTCGTGAACTTATTGGAACCGGCCATGCCTGAGTAACTGGATCGAAAAGCTTGAGCGATACTGGCAAAACGGTTATTATCTGTTGTTAGCAGTTCCATGAAATCGCACAATCCATCATCCGTCAAGAACAGTAACCGATCATAGGATTGAGCTAATACGTGCAATTCCTTGTTAGGATCGCCAGAAGTAAACCAATTGCCGTGATTGCTGACGACTCCAACCGTTAGTATGAATCCTTTAAGATCCGACGCTGGCAACCTATCAATAGCATCCTGAAGTATGCGGTCATACGAATCAGATCGGAAACCCCCACTTAAGGTTTCCAGAATTCCTCTAACTGTTCCGTCTCTAAGTCGTATTTTCTGTAATGAAGATACAGATCGCGCTACATAGGCACCTTGTTTAGCTTTCTCAATTGTTTGTGGACCTTTCTTCATGCCTTCTTCCACACCGACACGCTTGCATTCAACAATAGCGAATGGTGTAGCTAATAGCTTACAAACACTAACATCACATAACTTGCCAGTGCTTGATTCTATGTAAGAGTTCAAATGCGCAATTATCGGGCCCCTGTCATTCTCGGCTAGAAGAGCTGCATTGCGTTTTACAAGCTTGCTGGTGAGCACTTGAGTCGATCGTGCAGTTTCTGACACTATGCAACTCAAAGTCTCTTGTATTTTCTTTGGTGTAAGCGGAAGGGATTTTAGAGGCACATCAACATCATAGCTGCGGTAAACTGGATGAAGAGAGAACTCAACATTGTGCATAATTCGTGGATTTGCATATTCGGGTATAGATCTCTCGATTACAATGTGATCACGCAAGCCCCACATTATAAAAG